>JAGWPH010000095.1 GCA_028870615.1 Betaproteobacteria bacterium | reverse complement strand
GCCCTCAACGATGCCACCGCCAAGCGCATTATTTCCGAGATCATCGTTCCAGATTTCAAGCGGAGCGAATATTACGCTGGCATAGCTGCCGGACTGGATCGCATGATCGGGGTAATCGAAGGAGAACCATTGCCAGCACCGCAAAGCCCCAGCACCACGTCTGGAAATTCTGACAATTCTGGCGCACTGCTGTTTTTTGCTTTCGTGTTGGTCACAGTGGTGGGCGGGATGTTGCGCACACTGTTCGGGCGCCTTGCTGCGGCGGCCATTACGGGGCTAATTATCGGTTTTCTTGCCTGGTTTCTGGTGGCATCCTTGCTAATGACGTTGGTTGGCGGAGTGATCGCATTTTTTCTGACCCTGGTTGGGGGGGGACGCGGGTACTGGGGTGGGTTTGGCGGGCCCGGCGGTGGCCTCGCGGGCGGGGGTGGGTTTGGCGGCGGGGGGTTTGGTGGGGGGGGTGGCGGCTTTGGAGGCGGTGGCGCCTCAGGCAGCTGGTAGTCATCAGCTGAAACGAAATGCAACCCGAGATCAGATGAAAAGATTGAGTCGAATCATCCGGCATCTATTGAGCGGTCATTTTGCGGTAAAATCCGCGTTTCCGCGGCGTTCACTACGTGCCATTGAGCAGGCGATCCAGGAGTCCGAGGCAACGCACTCCGGCCAGATTCGTTTTGCAGTTGAAGCGTCGCTCGATTTCCGCGCCCTGCTGCACAACCAGAGTTCTCGCGATCGTGCTATCGAAGTCTTTTCTCAATTACGTGTTTGGGATACTGAGCACAATAACGGGGTACTAATTTACTTGTTGCTTGCTGACCGTACAGTTGAGATCCTTGCTGACCGTGGCATTCACATAAAGTCTGGCGATGCGGCGTGGAAAACAATTTGCCATGACATGGAAGCGGCATTTCGTCAGGGCAGGTTTGAGGCTGGAAGCATTGATGGAATTCATGCCGTCGGCCGCCATTTGCGGCACCATTTCCCAGGGAAGCAGGCGTCACCCAACGAATTACCGGACCAGCCGGTAGTGCTTTGATTTTATTCAGTCTTTGAGCTGGCCTGCACAATTGATCCGTCACTCACATTCACTCTACGACCCGGGAGACAATCATGAAGAAAGGAACTCTGGCAATTCTAATTACCCTATGCGGTACCGCCTTCGCGGATAGTTCCAGCATAAAGCCGGGCTTATGGGAAATAAAACCGATCAGTCAGGTTATGGACGGCCATGACATGACTGCCCAGATGGCCGAGGCTCGCACAAGAATGCAGCAGACGCTGGCCAACATGCCCCCCGAACAACGCAATGCCATGATGAACCGCATGCCCCCGCAGAGCCCCGACGGAAGCATGCGCATCTGCGTCAGTCCAGCCATGGCGGCCAGCGACAAGCCGATAGTCGATCCTACAGGCCGCTGTGCACCGGCCAAAGTTACCCGCAATGGTAACAAGAGCAGTTTCGAATTCAATTGCACCACCAATGGGCGCACCATGGCGGGTAAGGGTGAAAGAACCGTCAGTGGTGATAGTGTGACCACCCGCGTGGACATGACCACGAAAGACGCCCAGGGCAGTCACACCATGCATACCGAATCACAGATGAAATATCTCGGCTCCGACTGCAAGGGCATTAAACCCCTCGACCAAATGGCCAAGGAAGTCCAACCGCCCTCTCGCTAGAAATTACTTTTTCTTCGCGGCCTTCTTGCCAGCCACTGCAGCCTTGAAGGCACTACCCGCAGTGAAGCGTGGCACGGTAGAAGCGGCTATCTTGAGTTCCTTCCCCGTCTGCGGATTGCGGCCAATACGAGCAGCGCGCCTGGACGACTTGAAGGTACCAAACCCCACCAGGGTAACGGTATCTCCTTTGGCCACGGCCTTGACGACTGCGCCTATGGTGGCAGACAAGGCCCTCTCAGCATCGGCCTTGGTAAGGTCGGCTTCCTTGGAGATGGCTTCGATCAATTCAGATTTGTTCACGTGATGGCTCCTCTTTGTGGTGTTGTATGAATCGTTGTGGACATCCGCCTTCCCGAAGAAACCGGGTGAACGCAGGGCTGCCAGCTTCTTCTCCCTGGGTAGGCGTTTGATCGCTAGTTCGGCCCGCAGGACTTCCGATCTGGAACTGAACGACCGTAATCCTACCAAGCGAATGGGTTTATGGGAACGGGTATAACGGGCTCCCTTACCAGAAAGATGCTCCTGAAACCGGCGTTCGACATCCGTGGTGATTCCGGTGTAGAGCGAACCGTCAGTGCATTCTATCAGGTAGAGATACCAGCAGATGGGCAACATGCCTTGATAATGACACGATCACGGTTCAGATAGCCGTCCAACACCCCTTCACCCTACTGAATTCCCTAAAAACGGGGAAAAACCCGGGGAATTCCCCAGATTTCCTGACAAACTCTCATAAAACTCAAAATATTTTGATCTAGATCAAAATATAAGCAGAGAGTGTCTCATAGGATGTGCCCTCCAAGGGGCATAGCGACATTAGAGCGCACAGACCCCGCTAGTCTTTAACTCAGGGGGAATCCAAATGAAACCAGAATTGGGTGGGAAGGTGCTTTTTGCAGCACTGGTGGCGACCGTCGTCGTTGGGTCTATGGTGTCCGGCGTAGCCGTAGCAGAAGAGTTGAGCCCGTGGATGGTGCGCGTGCGTCTGCTGGATGTGGTCACCGAACGCAACAACACAGCGGGAGGGGGTATTGGTGCTGACACCCTCAAAGTATCCGATCAGGCGCAACCCGAGGTGGACGTAACCTACTTTTTTACCAAGAACATTGCCGCCGAATTGGTTGCAACGTATCCGGTAAGTCACAGCATCAACTTATCGGGCGCTGATATTGGGGGACTGAAGGAACTCCCCCCCACTCTCAATCTTCAATATCACTTCGACCCTCTCGGAAACGCGATCCCCTACATTGGAGCAGGCATGACCTATATGCGTACGTGGGATTCGCGTGCGGCCGGAGGAGCCTTGACCACTTCACAAAGCAACTGGGGTGGAGATCTGCAAATCGGAATGGACTATGCCATCGATCAACACTGGTCTTTCAACGTGGACGTGAAGAAGGTTTGGATCAGTACCGATGTGCAAACACCGGGGGGATCCAGTGTAGTGACGGCAAATATCAACCCGTTACTGGCTGGAGTGGGTGTGGGGTACCACTTCTAGCCGCCTTCTCTTCCGCCGGCACTCCACCCGCCGACGCAATCGCGCCACCGCATGCAAGTTTGCGGTGGCGCGCCATCTGGATAATTCGCCTCAACTGGCAGCATGGAGCCCAGATCGGTCTGTTCGAACCAGAAGCCGATGATTTCTGATGAATTCACGTGCATGCGCCTGACAGAATGGCCGCTTTTTGAAAGGTCTTTACAGAGGGGGTTCTTTGCAGTTCCAATGTACGTTTAAGGGAGCAATTAAGGGTATTCTCCTACTTTGGCAACATGGAGATGTACTGTGTTTAGACAATGCTACGATTATTTCCCGACCAGAACCCACTTTCTGGTTCCACTTTTTATCTTCTTTGGTTGTTGGGCATATGCTGTCATGCATTGGGGCTGGTACCTGGGGGCAGGACTGGGCTTGCTCCCATCATTAGCATTTGCATTTCTTACATGGCTGTTCGTCGAGCTATTTGTTTTCGCTGTCGTTTTTTTCATTTTTCCTACCTTAATGATGTATTTTATTTACCTCCTATTTACCAATTAGCTCGTTTCCTCAAGGCGGCGATAGCCGTTTATTTTGTTTTAAATCAGATTCGGGGGAAATTGCCATGAGCAAAACAATCCGCACGCCGTTTTGTCTTCTTGTCGCGGTGCTCGTATTGCTGGCAACAGACGTCGTGCCGGCCGTGGGCCAGATTCCTGGCATCATCACGGTGTTCGAGGGCGCCCGACTCATCCCTGGAGATGGTAGCGCGCCGATTGAGAATTCCGCATTCATGGTTGTCAATGGGGTATTCACAGCGGTCGGCCAGCAAGGCGTGGTTACGATCCCGCCTGGTGCAGTGCATGTGGATCTCACCGGCAAGACCGTGATGCCGACGCTCGTGGATGATCACATTCACATAGGTTACCGCAAAGGCACGAGTTTCTCTGCCGACAACTACACCCGGGAGAATCTCCTCGACATACTCGACCGCTTCGCGTACTTCGGTATAGCAGCGATCCTTGAGACCGGAACCGGACGCGGCGACCTGCCATACAAGGTGCGTGCCGAAGCCCATACCGGCGCGCGCTACCTCACCTCCGGTAGTGGTTTCGGTATGCCGGACGCGGGTCCGGGCGGCGCCATGCGGGATGCTATCTATGGGGTAACAACCGAGGCGCAAGCGCGCGAATACGTGCGCGAACTCGCCGCCAACAAGCCCGACATGGTGAAGATCTGGGTGGACGACCGCAACGGCACGGTGGAAAAGCTCAGGCCTGATCTCTACCGAGCGATCATAGATGAGGCGCACCGTCACAATCTAAAAGTGATGGCACATATTGTCGATCTCGCTGACGTCAAGGACCTGCTACGGGCGGGCGTCGACGGCTTCGCCCACATGGTCCGGGACAAAGATGTCGATGATGAGTTGCTCGCGCTTTTGCGGGCACGACCGAATGTGTTCTTCCTTGAGACGCTTTGGGGTGAGCGGCGGGCGATTTACACGTCGCGACCCGTATGGCTTGATGATCCAATACTACGCGACACCTACACGGCGGACGACCTGAAGCAACTTGCCGGGCAGTTTTCACCAGACCTGGCCGCCAATCCTCAGGCGGTTGCGCGCGCGCGCACAATGGCGGCAACAAGCTTGCGCAATACCGCGAAGCTCTATGCAGCCGGTGTAACACTCGGCCTTGGTACAGATACCGGCGGGATGAACGGTGGCCAGTTTTTTGGCTTCGGCTCCCATATCGAGTTGGAACTCCTGGTCACGCAGGCCGGGCTCACGCCCATGCAGGCTCTGACGATCGGCACCCGCAACTCGGCCGCGATCCTTGGGCTTGACCAGCTTGGTACTGTGGCACCGGGCAAGAGCGCGGATTTCATCGTGCTCGATGCCAACCCGCTGGATAATATTTCCAATACGCGCCGCATCACCAAGGTTTACCTGCGTGGGGAGGAAATCCCGCGCGCCGCCTTGAAGGCCAAATGGGCTGCTCTCGGCAGGTAAATCAGCTCGGGACGCATATTTTTGCAATGTCCGCAGCGTCTCCAAGATTTTCGACATTCCAGCAGAGATCCATCGCCTGGCGAATCACCGGACCGGGCAATATTCCGTCGGCAAGATCGGCAAATTTCGTTTCCAGCGCCTTGTCACTCATCGACACCTCAAGACTTCCGACCGCATGCTGAATGTAGCGATGCAGCGTCCGTCCATCCTTCAGGACAATCGTCATGTCGATCTGGGCCGTATCAATCCCCGGCGTGATGACCGGAATGATTTTTTTCCGCAACGCGGCAACGGTTGGATCGGCCACGGCGCGGTCGCTGAACTGCTTCTCGCCACCCGCGCCTTCCACCAGGGCAATGGCGACAGCATGGTAAACACTGAATTTTCCTTCGAGCCCATCACGCGGAATTTTTTTGCCGGTAAGTTCGAGAACCAGGGGGTTGACCTTGATCTCAACGCGCTCAATCTGGTCTGCCGTAAGTTTATTGTCGTTGCGGAGTTGAATTGCGGCATCGATCGCAGGGTGCAACACGATTCCGCACGCAAACGGCTTATAAGAATTGAGCGCAGCTTCGTACCGCCGGCCTAAACCGTCGGTTATTTCTTTGTAATCCTGCTTCGTGCTGATGGTGTTGGCCCAGCCATGCTTGGCTTCAATCATTCCGTTCGAGCTGGTAAAATTCCTTGATGCAAGCAGTGCGGCGAAGAGGCCGTTGCTGGCAGCACGCCCCGGATTAAAACTCTTGTTCATTGAGCCGAATGATTCTCGCAATCCGACAGGTTGGGAAGCGGCAAGCCCGAGCGCCCAAACCATCTGCTGCTCGTTCAGACCCAGTAACTTTCCCGCAGCTGCAGCGGCGCCAAATACACCGGCGGTGCCTGTGATATGCCAGCCCGTATCAAAATGGTTTGGATAGACAGCGTTGCCGATCCTGCACTCGGTCTCGGTGCCGAGAATTAAGGCATTGAGGAAATCCCTACCTGAGACAGGCTGCATTTCTGACATGGCCAAAATCGCAGAAACGACTGGACCTGCAGGGTGGATTATCGTTTTGAGATGTGTATCGTCATAGTCAAAAATATGGCTCGATACACCATTGATGAAAGCGGCATTCATAATATCAAAGCGTTCGCGACGCCCAAGAATCGAGGCCTGGGGAAGGCCGGAGAATGGACCAAGTGCCGATACCGCGATATCGATCGTTTGATGATGCGAACCTCCGATCGTAACGCCGACCCAATTCAACAGTGTTCTTACCCCCTCCTTCCGCACGTTCTCCGGGAGATCGTCGTACTTGGCCGTCACCACGTACCGAGCGAGAATCCTCGTGACATCCTTCGGCGTCTCGATTGGGCCAAGAGCAATTTTTTGAGCGTCGGTTGATGCAGTTTGGGCCGAGACCATTTCGGTAATTGCCCCAGCGAAAACAGGGAATATCGCGGCAGCGCGCAAAATCGATCTGCGATCAGTGAATGGCATGAAACATCCTCGGAATCGACACCCCGATCAATTGACAGTGGATGATTGGTCCGCGCCATTTGGTTAGTCAAACGAACTCTCATGACGGCGGTTACAGTCCGGCGCCAACCTCCTCCCTCCACCGAATTCCCCATAACGGGGAATAATACACGGGATTGTATTACCCTCATTCCGGGCTGTACAAATTCCCAATGCATGCTCGGTTGATTTGAAACCTCGCATTTGAATCTCACGCTTCACCGCGGGCCGGGGTCAGCATTTCCTGAACGAGGGGCAGCAAGTAACGGAGTAATGGTTTTTTCAAGTACTGCCTCGTCTAGTCCAGTTTCTCCAAACCAGCCATCACGACGGAGAATGCCCTGGCGGTCGATGACAAAAGTCAAGGGAATGCGCCAGATGCGGCCATAGCCCTTAACTCGGGATTCTCGGATCAACGCCCAAGAGAAGCTGTATTGCTTCATGATTTCGCGTGCCTTGGGCACATCCTCGGGATCATCCATGCTGATGGCTACCAGTTCCAAGCCTTCCTCATGGTGCTTGCGGTAATAGCGATCCAGTGCCGGCATTTCTCCACGGCAGGGCTCGCACCAAGACGCCCAGAAATTAATCACCACTACCTTGCCACTTCCCTCGGTGGGCGAGAATCGTTGGCCGCTCATCAGTTGAATGTCGTAGATCGGCGCGGGGGCCCCTTCCTGGATGGTAGCAGCCATGCCCTCCGACACGATCCCCCCAACCAGCATGAACGCCTGAAACGATGCCAACACCAGGCGTGATAATGAATTTTCAGAACGCATAGTGCATCCCTACGGAAAGAGTGTAACGTGGCACCAGTTGATAGCCGATCACATTCTGGTAGAGCGGTATCTGAACGAAGCCATACACGTTGGTCTGACTTCCGGTCCGGATGTCCAGACCCGGGCTGATATAGACCAGGCTTCCACCCGTGCTGATGGTGTCAGACAATATACCGGAATCCACATTGACATGACGAGCGTTGACCTGGATTTGAGGCATGACCGAATCGAAACTCATATAGCGGGCACCCAGATTGAGGTTGACGCCGTTGCCTGGGTGGTAAGTTTCTGTGGGGCCCATGACCGCTGCCTGATAGGTGGCCTGAGCAAAGTAATCCCAATCCCGGTTGATGGCCTGATGGTAGAACAGCCCGGCAACCAAGTCCGTGGTGCCCGTACCCGGCTGCAGACCGGCATCGATGAGGAAGGGCGACCCGGGATGATTGACGCCATTGGGCGAGCTACCGGCAATCTGAGTTCCCATCATCGTGTCGCTGCCAGTGGGTAGCTTGATACCGAACGTAAAACCAAAATTCGGACTCTCCACCAATGGATGAAAGCTGCCAATAAGTTTGACATCACCCAACCGGGAAAT
>JAGWPH010000094.1 GCA_028870615.1 Betaproteobacteria bacterium | reverse complement strand
GTTCCTCGACACCTTCGGTGAATGCCACACCGGAGAAACGCACGATGCGCAGCAGCGGATAGTCGAGCTTCGGCGCAATGGCCTTGTTCTCGATGGCCAGCCACACCTCGAAAGGAGCTTGGGTAGTCAGGCCGTGAAATCGGAGTGCTGAAAGCAGGCAAACCACCCCCTTGGGTACCCGGCACGCCACCTCCGCCAGTGATCCGTGGGCCGAGATTTCACGCCCCGGCAGCCCATAGAGTCCTCGGCCAACACGCTCCAGTTGACCACGCCGCACCGCACGGGTCAGGGAAACCCGGGAGATTGCTAGCGGCACCAGATCACGTGAACGAATCAGCCCACGGGCTCGCGCGAGATCGATTAGCCTTTCTATAGGGTTGTCCATGTCGGGCATTTTGTTCCGTAAAATTGGTAAATGTCAATATCTACCGATATATCGGAACGGGCATGCCACGGTATGCCCGACTCGGCACCAGTGACATTACAGTTATCCAGCGTTACCGTGTAATGGGATCACCTTGGCACCGGCCCTTAATTCGTCCAGGTAGTCAGCCCATGTCTGCATCATCACCTTGCGGTCATCAATGAATTTTGTCCGATTGTACGAAATCCCCAAAGCATCTGGTACGTTGTGGGATAGCTGATGGTCAATGATGGCCGGGTCTAACCTCAATCGCTCGTGCAGGATGGTACGGGCCATTGCCCTGAATCCATGCCCGGTGATTTCGGTCTTGGTGTCGTACCCCATCCGCCGCAGGGCTGCGTTGATCGCAGTTGGACTCATTGGCTTGGTGTGGTCACGAGCGCCAGGGAATACATACCGGCCATGCCCGGTGAGTGGTTGGGTTTCCTTAAGAATTGCAACCGCTTGGCGACTTAACGGAACCACATGCTCTTTTTTGACCTTGGTTACGAAGTAATTCCACTCTCCCATTTCCAAATCAATGTCAGCCCATTGCGCTTTCCGTAACTCGCCGGGACGGCAAAATACCAGCGGTGCCAACCTAAAGGCACAGTTCACAGCCAGCGTGCCCCGATGTCCTTCAATCGCCCGCAGCAGCTCTCCCACTTTTACCCGGTCTGTTATTGATGGAAAGTTTTTGTGTTGGGCCACAGGTAATGCGCCGCGAAGGTCTGGCACTGGGTTCTGATCGGCCCTGCCTGTGGCAATGGCATAACGGAAAACCTGCCCGCAGTTCTGGAGTATCCGGTGGGGTGTGTCAATAATCCCGCGCTCCAATACCCGTCTGGCCACAGTCAGCAATACGGGGGCTGTAACCTCGGTTATGGGCTTTGAGCCAATCCACGGAAAAACATCGTTTTCCAGTCGCAGGACAATTAAGGCATGGGGTGATATGGTATGACGCTGGATTCTTGCTTAATTGATTGTTTTTTCAGGGTGTTTGAGGCTTCGTGAGGGGTGGCGAGACGATAAACTGGTGGCGTATGGTTTACAACGCCGTTGACAACTATTATAGCCAATGAGTAGTGTCGCGGAAGCGCTGATTCCAGTCCTGATATTTTGAAGAGCGTCCCAGTCATTTTACAGCGCACCACGCTTTTGATGAAACCCCATTTCAACATATGAAAATCAACATCCTGAGCGATCTTCATATCGAATTCTTTGCCTATGAGCCAGCAGCCACAGATGTGGATGTCGTGATCCTCGCCGGCGACATCGGCGTCGGTTTATCCGGGATTCGCTGGGCCAGTCACGCTTTCCCCGGAAAGGAAATCATTTATGTCCTGGGGAACCATGAGTACTATCGCCAGGAACGTCAGTCTTTACTGCGACAGGCCAAGTCAGATGCCCTCCGCTCCGGCATCCATTTATTGGAAAATGATGAAGTGGTAATTCAAGGTACACGCTTCCTGGGCTCAACTCTCTGGACTGATTTCGAGCTGTTTGGTGGCGAGGCGAAAGATCAGTGCCTGCAGGTCGCGGCCATGGGCCTTAACGATTTTCGTATTATCCGGGAAAGCGGGACGCAGCCTTTCACGCCTGAAGCTTCTCTTGAATTACACGTTTCATCCGTTGCCTGGCTCGCCCATAAACTCAATGACGAATCATTTGATGGGCCGACGGTGGTTATCACTCACCATGCACCCCACCAGGGGAGCGTTGCCGAGAAGCACAAGGAAGATCTGCT
>JAGWPH010000093.1 GCA_028870615.1 Betaproteobacteria bacterium | reverse complement strand
GCCCAAAGGCTTCATAAACTCTTCCAGCAAAATCTCGCCAGGCGTAATGGGATCAAGTAATTTTTTGGCCATGGTGTTTTCCTTTAGTGATAGCCCACAATCCCGACTTCATAAACATCGCCGCCTGACCATTTGAAGCAGATGCGCCACTGGTCATTTATGCGGATGCTGTGCTGCCCCTTGCGGCCGCCTTTAAGTGCTTCCAGGCGATTTCCGGGGGGCTGTTTCAAATCGTTATGTGTCCGCGCCCGATTCAAATAAAGCAGTTTGCGCCGTGCTGGACGCTCGATCGAACGAAACCGTGCAATAAGCACATCATGGAATAATTTTTCGGTCTCTGAACATTTGAACGACTTGATCATGACGACAGGCTATTACGTAATGCGTAATATGTCAAAAGGTATGACCTGTCCTGGGATTTTCGTGCCAAGGGTAACTTGGGGATAAGGGCTCCTCAGAGGAGGAATCAGATGAAGAAGAGCAGGTTAGGCGCCTACTCCACCGTCACGCTCTTGGCAAGATTTCTGGGCTTGTCCACATCGGTGCCACGACGGCAGGCGGTGTGATACGCCAGCAACTGCAATGGCACCACATGCATCACGGGACTCAGGATGCCTTCGTGATCCGGCATGCGGATGACATGCAGCCCCTCCGCCGAAGTGAAATGGCTGTCGTTGTCTGCCAGAACATATAACTCGCCGCCACGCGCCTTCACTTCCTGCAAGTTGGATTTGAGTTTTCCCAACAGCGCATCGTTGGGAGCCACCGCCACCACCGGCATTTCAGCATCCACCAGGGCCAGTGGGCCGTGCTTGAGTTCGCCCGCCGGATAGGCTTCGGCATGGATATAGGAAACCTCCTTGAGCTTCAAGGAGCCTTCCAGGGCAATCGGGTAATGCACGCCGCGCCCCAGAAACAGGGCGTGGTTTTTTTTCGCAAACTGCTCGGCCCAGAGCTTTAACTGTGGCTCCAGATTGAGCACGTGCTGCACCTTGTTGGGCAGACGACGCAGCGCATCCAGATATTCAATTTCGGCTTCACGAGAGAGCACACCGCGTAAACGCGCCAGGGTCACCGCCAGCGCAAATAAGGCCACCAACTGCGTCGTAAAGGCTTTGGTGGAAGCCACGCCGATTTCCATTCCGGCTCGGGTCAGAAACGTCAGGGTGGACAAGCGCGTCAAGGCGCTTTCGGGCACGTTGCAAATGGCCAGGGAATGGCGATGTCCCTGCGCCTGGGCATGCTTGAGCGCGGCCAGCGTGTCCGCGGTTTCGCCGGACTGCGAGATGGTCACGATGAGCGTGCGCGGATTGGGCACGGAGTCGCGGTACCGGTATTCACTGGCCACCTCGGCCGAGCAAGGCACCCGTGCAATTTGTTCGATCCAGTAGCGCGCCACCAATGCCGCATGATAGCTGGTCCCGCACGCAATAATCGCCACGCTGTCGAGATCGGACAGCACTGCGTGCCCCAAATCGCCAAACAACTGGGGCACAAAACCGAGCGCCAGCACTTTCTCCACCGTATCGGCAATGGCACGCGGCTGTTCGGCAATTTCCTTCTGCATGTAATGGGCGTAGGGGCCCAGTTCTGCCGTATCGGCCGAAACCTGGCTGATGTGCGAGGCCCGTGACACCGGTTGTCCCCCGACATCGGTGATGGTATAACCCGCGAGCGTGATGTCCACCACGTCGCCCTCTTCCAGGTAGAGCATGTTTTGCGTCACCGCAATCAGGGCTGCGGCATCCGACGCCAAAAAGTATTCGCCTTCTCCCAACCCGATCAGCAACGGGCTGCCCAGACGCGCCGCCAGGAGCCGATGCGGTTGGTCTGCACAGACCACTGCAATGGCATAAGCCCCCTGCAGCATCCCAACCGCTTCGCGCGTGGCAAGCCCCAGGTCCTGATGGCGGGCGTAACAGGAATGCACCAGATGCGCGATGACTTCGGTATCGGTTTCCGATTCGAAGGGGTATCCCTGCCGTTGCAACTGATTGCGCAGGGCTTCGTAGTTTTCGATGATCCCGTTGTGAACCACCGCGATGCCGTCGCGGCTTTGGTGGGGATGGGCGTTGCGGATACTGGGGGCGCCGTGGGTGGCCCAGCGGGTGTGGGCAATGCCCAGGTTGCCCGACACCTGTTCGACGTGGGCCTGCGCTTCCAGTTGCGCAACCCGCCCGATGCTGCGCACGCGGTGCAGTCCCCCGTTGATGATGGCAAGTCCCGCCGAGTCATAGCCCCTGTATTCCAGGCGCTTCAAACCCGCGATCAGGAGGGGAACCACATTGCGCCGGGCCACGGCGCCGACAATGCCGCACATATCGCGTTTGCCTTGTTGGAGAAATTCAAACGCCCATTATAAAGGCAGTTGCGGGCTGATCCCTAACTCAAATCTGCCAGCAGCGACCGGCGCAAAGGTTCGGGCACAGCGGCGACCTCGGCCTGGTAGGCCGGGTGGTCTACACCGGCACCGAGGACCGCCCCTGTTCGCAGGGATGCAATCATGGCCCCGGTCAATTCATAACGCAGAAAATGCACGGTGGAGGTCTTGGTTTCATTCTGGCGCTCCAGATCTTCATCCGCAATGGGTGTGATCCGTGTGTGGCCTCCCACTTGCATCCAGATGCAGTTTTCAATCCCTTTCAATCGCCCCAGCATGCGCGCCCGTTCCACCAGGTCCTCGTACTCCACCAGCAGGGTGGCCTTCCAGTTGCTGCCATCGGGAATGAGCGGATTGTAGGTGTCCAGTTCATCCTGAATGCCCTCCTCTTCAAAGATGCGTTCGATGCGCAACATCTCCTGCACCTGATAACGCATGGTGAGCTCATCCTCGAACAACAGCGTCACGTGCTCGCCCAGATGCAGGGTGCGGGTTCGTTTATGGGCGATGACACCGGTACGGAACTGCTTACGCTCACGCGCATAGGCTTCAAGGGTCATCAGGCTTTGGCGAGTGATGGCAGGCATGATTTCATTTCAATCCGTAAGCAATGCGCAAGAGCGAGATGGGATGTTCCTTGTCATGCTCCTCCTTCATGCCCTGCAGAATATGCCGCGAAGCAATGGGGCAGTCCGAGCTGACATAGTCCGGGTCCTCTTCCTTCATCCGGTTGAACACCGGGCGGCCAATTTTCATGGACATCTCGAAGTGTTCGCTCTTGACCCCCCAGGTTCCATCGTGGCCCGCACAACGCTCCACGGTGTGGATCGTGGTATCGGGAACCCGCTGCAGCAATTCCTTGGTCTTGAGGCCAATGTTCTGTACGCGCAGGTGACAGGGCACGTGGTAGGCCACGCGGCCCAGCGGCTGGGTGAAATCGGTTTTGAGCAGGCCTTCGGCGTGACGCAACGACAGGTATTCAAAAGGGTCGAACATGGCTTCTGCCACTGCCTTCACCTCCGCATCTTCCGGGTACATCAGCGGGAGCTCCTGTTTGAACATCAACGTGCAGGAAGGGATCGGGGTCATGATGGCGTAGCCGGCGCGAGCCACCTCGGCCAGCAGCGGAATATTTTTTTCCTTGAGGGCAGCCACACTTTCAAGATCCCCCAATTCCAGTTTGGGCATGCCGCAACAGGCTTCCTTTTCCAGAAGGCGTGCGGGGATCTCGTTATGCGCGAGCACCTTGAGCAGATCCAGGCCAATGCCAGGTTCGTTGTAGTTGATGTAGCACGTGGAATACACCACCACCTTGCCCGGCGTCTGTGGACCATCGCGCACCGGAAAGTCGTCGCGTGGCGCCGCATGCTTGCGGAAGGTTGCCGAAGTATAGGTGGGCAACTTGCGCTCGCGATGGATGCCCAGCGTCTTGTCCATCAGCACCCGCGTCACGCCGTTGTTGTTGACGGCATTGACCATCTGCACAACCACCGGAATCGAAGCCAGCCGGCCCAAAGCATCCGTGCTGGTGAGCAGCCTGTCCCTGAAGTTCGGTTTGCCTTCCTTAAACTGCACTGCCTTGGCACGCAGCATGGTATGCGGGAAATCCAGATTGAAAGGATGCGGCGGGGTGTAAGGACACTTGGTCATGAAACACATGTCGCACAGGTAGCATTGATCCACCACATCCCACAATACGGTTTCTGGCACACCATGCAATTCGCCACCGCCTGCCTCATCCACTGCGTCAAATAACAGGGGAAACGCATGACACAAGTTGAAGCAACGGCGGCATCCATGACAGATGTCAAAGATCCGTTCCATCTCTGCTTCGGTTTTGGCGTGGTCGTAAAAGTCCGGGGATTTCCAGTCGAGCGGATGCCGCGTTGGAGCTTCCAGATTGCCTTCTCTAGACATGGCCAAGCCTCTTCTTGAGGCAACCCGGGCCTTGACCCGAAAGCGTTGCCATTGCTCATTCCATTCCCCGGGGCCCGGCGCGGGTCCCGGAAGATTCAAGCCACTTTAATCCACCAGGGCAGCGAGGGCCTGGGTGAAGCGGTTGGCGTGGGAGCGTTCGGCCTTGGCCAATGTCTCGAACCAGTCTGCAATTTCGTCGAAGCCTTCTGCACGCGCCGTCTTGGCCATCCCCGGGTACATGTCGGTGTACTCATGGGTCTCGCCTTCGATGGCTGCTTTCAGATTCAGGCGACTGCTGCCAATGGGCAGGCCCGTCGCCGGGTCGCCTACGGCTTCCATATATTCCAGATGGCCATGGGCGTGCCCCGTTTCGCCTTCGGCGGTGGAGCGGAAAACGGCAGCCACGTCATTTTGACCTTCAACATCCGCTTTGGCTGCGAAATACAGGTAACGGCGGTTTGCCTGGGATTCACCGGCAAACGCGGCTTTCAGATTTTCGTGGGTTTGGGTTCCGGCAAGCTTCATGGCGTACTCCTCAATGGGTCAAATGACAGATTGGTTTTTAGACTTTGTCTAAACATAGACAGTCTACAAATAGTGCCCGTCCGGTGTCAAGAACTGTGTTGCCCGGAGGGCCGTGTTTCCTTCGAAGCCTGCGAACGAGGCGGGTCCGGGCGCAGGAAGGTGGAGAGCTCCTTCAAGGCCAGTTGATAGACTTCACGCTTAAATTCGATCACGCTGTCCAGGGGAATCCAGTAGTCGTGCCAACGCCAGGCGTCGAATTCGGGTTGTGGTGTGGCGCGCAGGGACACATCGGTGTCGCGCCCCACAAGGCGCAGCAGGTACCAGATCTGCTTTTGGCCACGATAATTGCCGCGCCAGTCCCGGCGCAACCATTGTTCAGGCACCTCGTAACGCAACCAATTGCGCGTCCGTCCCAAGATCCGGACATGTTCCGGTTTGAGACCGGTTTCTTCGGTCAACTCCCGGTACATTGCCTGTTCAGGGGTCTCGCCGTGCTTGATTCCGCCCTGCGGAAATTGCCAGGCGTGTTCGCGAACGCGCTTGGCCCAGAACACCTCGTTTTTGGCATTGCACAGAATGATGCCTACATTGGCACGGTATCCATCCCTGTCGATCATGACGCACCACCAACCTTGATCTTATTTCAACCCATTGTTTCATATTTTATCAGGGGAGTCCCAGCAATTTATGCGTCTGGACACTGAGTCGCCAGCGCGGATGCGTGCGGCAGTAAGCCACGGCCAGCGCGGTATGCTGCGCCTGCTGCGGCCCATCCATGGGTTGCAGTAAAAAATGCCGGAAATCGAACCCCTCGAAATCCTGCGGGGACAACCCGGCCTGGGGGAACACCAGTTTCAGCTCATCCCCTGACCGCAGCACCACCGGCGCCCCCGCCTTGGGGCTGACGCAAATCCAGTCCAGCCCGGCCGGGGCAGGTTGCGTTCCGTTGGTTTCCACAGCAATCTCCAAACCGAGCGCATGCAGCGCATTGACCAGGGGCTCGTCCACCTGTAGCAGGGGTTCGCCGCCCGTCAAGACCACCAGACGGTGTGAAGCGGTTGGGGCCGGACCCCAAATCCTGGAAATGGCCTGCGCCAGGGCGTCGGCCGTTTCAAAACGACCGCCCCCTTCCCCGTCCGTGCCCACAAAATCGGTATCGCAAAAATTGCACACGGCGCTGGGTCGATCCGCTTCGCGCCCGCTCCACAAGTTGCACCCGGCAAACCGGCAAAATACGGCCGCGCGTCCTGCGTTGATCCCTTCCCCTTGCAGGGTCAAATAGATTTCCTTGACGGTATAGGCCATCTCAGCCGGCCACGGAGGTCTGACCCCAACTCAACACGGCACCGGTGGCGGGCGTATCGAACAGGGAAACGCGATCAAGGGCCGGCAACAGCGGCATGGCCCGCGTGTGAATCCAGTGTGCGATTGCCGTGGTATCGCCAGCGGGAAGCACTTCGTGTAATGCGACGTGGTCCAGTTGCCGGAACACCGGTGAGAACAGTGATTTTACGTCGCCGAAATCCACGGCCCAACCCATGACCGCATCGAGCGGGCCTGAGAGCCCCAGCCGCAAGGTGTAGGTATGTCCATGCAGCCGGTGGCGTGCGTCATTCACAGGCGCTGCCGCGAAACGCGTCGCACTGTCAAAACCCCGGTCCTTCCAGATGTGATAGCGCTGCCCATCGAATACCGCACCGCAGCTGGCCGTTTCAAAGACCATCACCGCCGACAGCGTCGGGATGCTGCCAATCATCTGATGCCAGATCCAGCTGGAAAGCCTTTCGGAGGTAGGATTTTCAAGCCCTGCAATGTCGTTGAGACAGGCCAGATGCAGTTGCTGCCGCAGCGGTGCCCAGGCTTGCCCAATGTCTTCACCCCCTATGTCCCCGGCCCACAACATAGCTTCGAATCCGTGTCCGTGCATGCGTCCGCATTTATGACCCGCAGGCACATGCGGCAACCGATGCGCTGACTCAAACCGGTCACGCCGCCAGCAATGCACACGGCCCTGGGTATCGCGTGTTGCCCCCTGAGCGGGTCCCGCCCACAGGTGCAGGCGTGAAATCTCCGGCAACGCCAGGCGCTGGGCAATCCAGTGCACGAGATGCGCGTCGCTGGGGTTGGCCATCCGCTTGTTGAGATCGCCATAGTCGAGTATCGAGACGAGTTCCTGCAGGCGCAGTTGCAAGGCATGCGACTCGGCGCCCGCCAACCCCCCCCAACCCCGATCCAATACAGCGCGTACTTCCACCCGAAAGCTATGTCCATGCAAATGACGGCTGCGCCTGTCCGCGGCGGGCCCGGACAACCGACGGGCCGCTTCAAAACTTGCGGCAGCCCAATGAGAAAGCTGCGGCTTCATGGGGTCATGCCATAACGCTGATACAACGGATCGGGCACACCCACCTCACTGAATCCGCGCGCGCGCAACTGGCAGGAATCGCAACGGCCACAGGGACGACCATCGGGTGCCGGATCGTAGCAGCTGGAGGTTTGGCTGTAGTCCACGCCCAGGCGCAGACCCTCGCGAATGATCCGGGCTTTGGTGAACGTCATGAGGGGGGTATGAATCTTCAGCCGATGATGGCCTTCCACGCCCGCGCGCGTAGCCAGGTTGGCCATGGCTTCATAACTATGAATGTACTCCGGGCGGCAGTCAGGATAGCCGCTGTAATCCAGCGCATTGACGCCCATAAAAATGGCCTCG
>JAGWPH010000092.1 GCA_028870615.1 Betaproteobacteria bacterium | reverse complement strand
GGAGCGCCGGCTGCTGCAGCGGCGAGGAGCCCTATACGATCGCCATGCTGCTCGACCGGCTGATACCCGATTTCGAGAACTGGAACCTGACTATCCTGGCGACGGACATCAACCCGCAGTTCCTACGCAAAGCGGCACGGGGAATGTACAGCGCATGGTCGTTTCGCGACACGCCCGGTTGGATCAGGGAGCGCTATTTCACCAGGCGGCAGGACGGACGCTTCGAGATCCAGCCGCGAATACGGCGGATGGTGAATTTTTCCTATCTGAACCTTGCCGATGACGCTTACCCATCGCTGGTGAACAGCACCAACGCGATGGATGTGATCTTGTGCCGTAATGTGCTGATGTATTTCGCCCAAGCGAGGGTGAGAACGGTCGTCGACAAGCTGCACCGTTCGCTCGCCGAAGGAGGCTGGCTGATCACCAGCCCGACTGAAACCTCGAACGTGCAGTTTTCCGCATTCACCGCCGTCGAGTTTCCTGGTGCGTTTCTCTACCGCAAGATTAAGGATACCGGGCTACGGACCACCACCGTCAGGTATCAAGCCCCGTGGGATGACGGAGGGGCAATGATGCCACACGCGCCCATGTCCAATGTGCTGTTGGAGCCTTCTGATTTTGACGTAGCGCAATTAACTTCAGTGCCAGAGGGGGGCGTGCAGACAACGGAACTCGGAGATGCGGACTCGCGCGAACGCGATGAGCTAGAAATGCCGTGGCGCAAAGCCCGCACTTGTGCAAATGAGGGCCGGCTCGCTGAAGCGGGCCAATGGTGCGAAAAGGCAATCGCCGCTGAAAAGCTGGACCCGGCACGTTATTATCTTCTCTCCATCATCCAGCAAGAGCAGGGAGAAAGCGAGAAGGCCGAGCGTACATTAAGGCACGTGCTTTACCTGGAACCAGACTTTGTGCTTGCCCATTTCGCTTTGGGCAATATTTGCTTAGCGGGGGGACGTTATCGGAAAGCAGACCAGCATCTTAAAAATGCGCTCGCACTGCTGCGAGCCTGCCCGTCCGATGCTGTGCTTCCAGAATCCGACGGACTGACCGCTGGTCGGCTCATCGAAGTCATTGCCTCCGTGCAGGCGAATTTTCCACGCGGGCGTAAGGAATTGATTGCATGAGCGCTGGCAAAATAGTATCACCCAAGACAAAACGAGCCGCTGTCGACTGGAGTGAAGTGCACCGGCGATTGGATAGCGCACAAGCCGCCAGTGAGCAGGCCTGGACCCCCGGATTCGCTGAGACTAGCAGAATCTTGCACGAGCGGGCTCTTGCACTGGCCGCGGAATCCGGCAAGTTGGAGGCCCACGACGAGCGTATTGAGGTTGTAGAATTTCTTCTCGCCGACGAACGCTATGCCGTTGAATCTTCTTACGTACGCGAGGTTTGCCACCTGGAAAACCTTGCCTCTCTTCCATGTACGCCGGCATTTGTCCTCGGTATCGTTAATCTTCGCGGTGAGATTCTTTCAGTTATTGATGTTCGAAAGTTTTTTGATCTACCGGAAACCGGTTTGCCAGATCTCAACAAGATCATCGTTCTGGAGTCCGGGAACATTATTTTTGGCGTCCTGGCAGATGTCATTCTCGGCGTACGCCACATTCCGATTGCCGAGATTCAGCTTACGTTGCCCACCCTCACCGGCATCCGGGAGAAATACCTGAAGGGGGTTACTTCAGAACGCATGGTGGTTCTTGATGCAGCGAAGCTCATTGCCGACGAGGGAATTGTGGTACAGGAGCAGGTGGATAGCTAATGGTCCTGGGGTCAGGTCAAGAAGTACAGAATGTTTGGGTTTGAAGTATCGTGAAATCTTTTCTGCATCAAGGCGTTAGTTACAGGAGGGTAGAAAGATGAAATGGTCTATTGGCACCAAGATTGGAGCCGGATACGCTTTGGCACTCGTCATTCTGGTCGTCCTTGGAGTGATCTCATACCGGAACACCACCGGAACCATCGAGGCCATTGAATTGAAAGTGCACTCCTACCAGGTACTAGAAAATCTCGAGGGGGTTTTCTCCGTCTTGAAGGATGCTGAGACTGGACAACGTGGCTACATAATCGTTGGCGAAGACCGGTATCTGGAACCGTATCGGGTCGGGACGACCGTCGTGAATCAAACCGTCCAGAATCTGCGAAGGTTAACAGCGGATAACGCGAATCAACAGCGACGACTTGATGTTCTGGAAACCCTTATTGCGAGCAAGCTTGCCGAGCTTAAGGAGACTATTGACTTGCGTAAAAATAAAGGGTTTGAAGCTGCATTAAAAGTGATGCAGATGGATCAAGGAAAGGCGCTGATGGACGATATCCGAAAGGTGATCGGCGAGATGCGGAGTGAAGAGAAGACGTTGTTGGGGCAGCGGGATAGCGAGGTAAAAGCCAAGGCCAACATGACGATTTCTGCCATTGTTTATGGCATACCGCTAGCTACCGCACTATTAGCCTTTGTGGGTTTCGGAATCACTCGCACCATTACCTTGCAACTCCGGGAAAGTATTGCCCAACTCTCATCGTCATCGTCCGAAATTCTTGCCACCACGACACAGGTTGCTGCAAGCGCAGCGGAGACGGCCAGCGCGGTGAGTGAGACGACTGCCACGGTGGAGGAGGTCAAGCAGACCGCGCAGGTGGCGAGCCAGAAGGCAAAGCATGTTTCGGAGAGTGCGCAGAAGGTCTCGCAAGTCTCGCAGGCTGGGCGCCAGTCAGTGGAGGGTGCCATCCAGGGGATGCAGCGTATTCAAGAACAGATGGAATCGATTGCCGAGAGCATCGTGCGGTTGTCGGAGCAAAGCCAGGCGATTGGTGAAATCATCGCTACGGTGAACGATCTCGCCGAGCAGTCCAATTTACTGGCGGTGAATGCCGCGATTGAAGCAGCCAGGGCAGGAGAACAGGGCAAAGGATTTGCCGTGGTGGCGCAGGAGGTCAAGAGTTTGGCCGAGCAATCCAAGCAGGCGACTGCTCAGGTGCGGACAATTCTGGGTGACATTCAGAAGGCGACCAGTGCTGCAGTGATGGCCACAGAACAGGGAAACAAGGCGGTGGAGGCCGGCATGAAGCAATCCAGTGAAGCGGGTGATTCAATCCGTCAGCTTGCCGAGAGCGTGAGCGAGGCGGCGCAAGCAGCTACGCAAATCGCTGTCTCGAGCCAGCAACAGATGGTGGGCATGGATCAGGTGGCGCTGGCGATGGAGAATATCAAGCAGGCAAGCATGCAGAACGTCTCGGGCACCAAGCAGGCCGAGACCGCAGCACACAGCCTGCATGAGCTGGGGCAAAAGCTGGGTTCCATGATCGGTAGCAAGGGCTAATGATCGGAGACAGGTGTACCAGACCAAAACTGCCATGGCCACTAGCAATGACGAGTTCCTGACAAAACTCCTCGCGATCTTCCAGGTTGAGGCAGACGAGCACATCCAGGCGATGTCCTCGGGACTGTTCGAGCTCGAAAAAATCGCGGCAGGAGAGCAGCGGTCAGAATGTGTCGAGAGAATCTACCGGGAAGCGCATAGCCTCAAGGGTGCGGCCCGCGCAGTGAATGTCGAGAACATGGAATCGGTGTGCCATGCACTGGAGAGCGTGTTTGCCGAACTGAAGAACAACCGTATTGTCGCCACGCTACCGCTTTTCGATCTACTGCATCAAACGCTGGGGGCGCTCCGTGGACTCGTCGCTTCCATCGATCAGCCCACCAAGGCCGAGACCCAAAGTCATGCGGTCGTGGCGCTGGTACACCGGCTCGAGGGCGCGTTGACCGATACTCCCCCCACGATGCAGGGTGTCACCTCTCAGGCTTCCGCCGTGCCAGACCAAGTTGCTGCGAGCCCAGGCCCTGGTGGTGCGGTACCGCAGATCTCAAGCCTCGGCTCCAAGACGATAAGGGTACGTACTGTAAAACTTGACTCAGTGATGCGTCAGGCGGAGGAACTACTCGCACCACAGCTGGCGGCGAGTGAGCGGGCACGCGAATTGCGAGGGCTCGGGAATACGCTTGCTACCTGGAAAAAGGAGCTCGCCAAGGTTCAGCCTGCCATGCGGGCAGTGGAACGATCATTCGGGCGAGGGGAAAAAACAAGCGGTAATGCCAAAGGGCAGCGAGATCTGACGAAACTACTCGAGTATCTGGACGCTGAGCCCCCATTATTGAAGCTTCTCGAGAACAGACTGACGAAACTGGAAAAGTCTACCGCGCACGATCAACGCACCTTGAGCGGACTGGTAGATGGCCTTCTTCGCGATGTGAAGGAAATGCACATGCTGTCGTTCTCTTCGCTTCTTGAGGCCTTCCCACGACTGGCGCGCGAGCTCGCGCGCGATCAGGGTAAGCAGGTGGAGTTGGTGATTCGCGGGGATGAGATCGAAATAGATCGGCGGATCCTTGAACAGATCAAGGATCCGCTCAACCATCTGCTTAGGAATTGCGTCGATCACGGTGTCGAGAAACCGGTGGTGCGGGAGCAGAAGGGCAAACCGGCGCATGCAACTCTCACCATTGCCGTTGCGTACAAGGATGCCAGCAAAATCGAAATTCTGGTCGCTGACGACGGGGCCGGCATCGATGTGGCGAAGGTTAAGGTGGCCGCTATTCGACTTGGGGTCGTATCCGCTGAGGAACTTGAGACATTGAATGAACATGATGCGCTGATGCTCGTGTTCCAATCAGGAATCTCCACTAGCCCAATCGTCACCGACCTTTCCGGGCGGGGACTGGGGCTTGCCATCGTGCGCGAGAGAGTCGAGCGCCTGGGCGGCACCATCGCCCTGGAGACCGAGCCAGGCAGGGGTACCAGCTTCCGTATCGTACTGCCGCTGACGCTCGCCACGTTTCGGGGCGTGCTGGTGCGCGCCGGCGATCGGATGTTCATCATCCCGGCGGTCAGTGTGGAGCGGGTGGCGCTGGTGGCGGACAGCGACATCCGTACGGTGGAGAACCGCGAAACCATCGCGCTCGACGATCGGGCGCTGTCGCTGGTCCATTTGGCCGACGTGCTCGAAATTCCGCGCGCGCCCG
>JAGWPH010000091.1 GCA_028870615.1 Betaproteobacteria bacterium | reverse complement strand
GACTGAGTCGGGGGGTGTTGAACGCGTCTTTGTGAAGGACAGGGGTGCTGCTGACCAGGTCAATCTCCTTCAACAACATGTTCGTGAGGAAGCTGATCGCTTTCAGCACGGCGATTATTCAGACCATGCGACACAGCACGGCGCCGAGATGCCCGGGCTTAAGGAACTTCAACTGGGTGCGCAGCGCGTCAAAGTGTCTTACGCCGCTTTGGCTGATGGCGCGGAGATTACGTTTGAAACCACTGATCTGCACCTGGTCTCGGCGATCCATCGATGGTTTGGGGCGCAATTGTCTGAGCGTGGTGCCAATGCGAAGGCAGAATGAGCGGGTCGCTACCTCCAAATCCAGGTGAGCTATTTGGTCTCTCTCATCCTCACGGCGGCTACCCCACCCGACAGCAGGGTCAACCCTGCCACCAGCCATACTGCGGCTGAGACACCAAACAGGTCAGCGGTGATGCCAGCCAGAAGGGCACCAACGGCATAACCCAGATCGCGCCATAACCGGTAAACGCCCACGGCGGAGGCCCGCCAGGAGGGATGAGCCACATCGCCAATAGCAGCCAGCAACGTGGGATAGACCATTGCCGTGCCCAAGCCCAGCAACACAGCGCCTTCCCCAAAAAGCATGAAATCATGGGCTATCGCTGTAACGGCAATGCCGGCAGCCTGCAGCCCCATCCCTCCCACGATCAGCCATTTTCGCCCGACCCGGTCGGACAAGGCACCCGTAAAAATTTGCGTGACGCCCCAAACGGCGGGGTAAATCGCGGCAAGCACCCCGATTTGCGTTAGGGTCATCCCCGCTGCGGCGAATACCAGCGGAAACAGGCCCCAGGCCATGCCGTCGTTCAGGTTATTGACGAGCCCCGCCTGGCTGACGCTGGAAAGATTGCGGTCAGTCAGCGAGGTACGCCGAAAGATCTCCCGCTGGGAAAGGCTTACTGAGGCAGAGCCCGCGTGATGGACCTTGACTTCATGAGTCACATGGTGCCGCGTTTCGCGCACTAACAGCACCGACAGCAGGAGTCCCGCAACCACATACACCACGCCCAGGTAAAATGGTTCCGGCCGCAGTCCGTAACGTGCGGCAATCCAGCCTGTGGCCAGTGCGCTCCCCGCCACGGCAAAGTACCCTGAAAATTCGTTCAGCCCCATGGCCAAACCGCGCCGCTTGGGCCCCACCAGATCGATTTTCATGATCACGGTGGTGGACCAGGTGAGTCCCTGACTTATACCCAAAAATACATTAGCAGCAACTACCCAGTCCCAATCTGGGGCCCACATCAGCATGAACGGCACCGGGATGGCGGTCACCCATCCGGCTACCAGCACATGCTTGCGGCCGAAGCGGTCAGACAAGCGACCGGCAAAGTAATTGGTCAGGGACTTGGTCACGCCAAATACGACGATAAAGGACAGAATCGCCGTCCGCGCCAGAATGTGAAATTCATGTTCGGCAATGGCGGGGAGAATGCTGCGCTCCAGCCCCACCATTGCTCCTACAAAGGCATTGACCAGCAATAGCAGCGAAAACTGTCCGAGGTTTTCACGCAATCCCAGCTGAACAGCAGTGGACTGCAGGGTCACACGGGGATACCCAGGTTGGCTCGTACCATTTCGTCCATTTGCGCGGGGCGAGGGGGAGTGTCCTTGATCAGAGACTCGATGAACGTGGCTTTATCCATGGACAGGCCGGGGTTCCAGCGTTTCTCGAAACCCAGTGTGGAAGAAGGCTTGCCTGACAGGCCGGCGCCGCAAGCGCTGCCCGCCTGATGGCCCGGATAGACTTCCAGTTCGTCCGGTAGTACCAGCAACTTGCGGTGCAAGGTGTCATAAAGCATGTCCGCCATCTCGACTTCCTTGCCGGCGAGGTCCGGGCGACCCACCGCCCCTACGAACAGGGTGTCACCAGTAAGAACGAACCAGGGAGCATTGCCGCGACGCTTGTCCGTGACCAGCAGGCAAATGCTGTCCAAGGTATGTCCAGGCGTGTGTAATACCTTGACGCTGACATT
>JAGWPH010000090.1 GCA_028870615.1 Betaproteobacteria bacterium | reverse complement strand
CGGACAGAACATGAGCATCTTGAAACGCTTGCTTCTGGCCAATTTGCGTTCTCCTTTGTGCTGGAGTTCGATGCACTTCACCAAGATGTGGTCGCAAAGCTGTCCGATGAGCAGGTGGGGATAGATCAAAGGTTCAGAGAAAAACGTCTAGTCTGTTGATTTGGTGTAGATCAACGACCAAATTTTGCAGTTCTCCGAAGAAATTGTGCGATGTAGCAGAGGAAAATTCAATGGTTGGTAGATACGGGGAGCAGTTATGAATAATTTTAACGATGCCACCATGATTGAGGCTTGTACAAATCTTCGAGAATTTGTTGATGGACGGAAATTTTCCACGATTCTAGCTGACCCGCCCTGGCAATTCCAAAACCGCACAGGAAAAATGGCGCCCGAGCACAAACGCCTGAGTCGCTACAGCACCATGACCTTAAACAACATCATGGGGCTACCTGTTGAAGACTCTGCCGCTGAGACCAGCCACCTGTACTTGTGGGTTCCCAATGCACTACTACCAGAGGGTCTGGCAGTAATGCGGGCTTGGGGATTTCAGTATAAAAGCAATTTGGTCTGGCACAAGATCAGAAAGGACGGCGGGCCGGATGGTAGAGGTGTTGGCTTTTACTTTCGAAATGTCACTGAATTGTTACTGTTTGGTGTGCGCGGAAAGAATGCCAGGACACTTTCTCCAGGGAGAAGCCAAGTGAACTTCATGGCCACACGCAAACGCGAGCACTCACGCAAGCCTGATGAACAATACCCCCTTATTGAAGCGTGTAGCCCAGGGCCATTCCTGGAACTGTTTGCACGAGGAGAACGCGCAAATTGGGCTGTGTGGGGCAATCAAGCCAACGACACTTATGCACCGACATGGGACACTTATTCAAATCATTCTCAAGTCGAGAACCAGAAGGAACTTGTGCTTCTGAAAGTAGAAGAGTCGCTGCTTTTCACTTCTCAGCCTCACCTGGTTTGATTCGAAACTGCTCGTAATGGATGTTTAGCTTGAATTGTTGCCGAAGAAAATCCAGATATGCTGCAGCCTGTGGTGTGAGCTTTTTGGGTGATACGATAATCAGCTTGTCGGCTCGGCTGCAATCACCCTGCCAGTAGGCATATTCGAGCAGTTGCGGAATAGCCTGTCGAATACAGAGCCGTACGGATGAACCGGTCTTGATTTCATAGAACCAGCAGAACTTATCTGTCTTGACAATGACATCAATCGCTGTCCCGTCGCCTGTTGCCACTTCAGTCCCAACACACGCTTTCCCATAACGTGCCACAAGGTCCTCATACATCTGGTTCTGAATTTCGTTGTGGAGCAGGATTGCGGTTTTCGGTTCTGCTGCGGCACCTGCGACGACGACGCCAGTTTTCTTTGCGTTATGTCCTGGCTTAAATTCAAAATTACCAGCCGACCGATCATCATCGGCCTCGGAGAAAAATTCCGAATCCTCAATTTCGTCTGGTGCCTGATCTTCTGAAATTAGTGATCCCGTAACCAACCAAGTGCCGAACTCTTTCGCGCTTAATGAGAAAACCTCATGCAATCCGAGTTGTGCAGATTCTTCAACAATCGAGTTACTTTGATCCCACCCAGCGGCAATAAGCTTTAGTCTGAGAAGTTTTTCAAACAGTATATTTAACCCTGGGATCTGGAAAAGCTTATGGAAGTCGTAGCATACGTGATCTGCGGAATGATCAGTGCTGTATCCAAGTTCTTCAACGGTGTGTGCGAAATTGGTAAAAGATTTACCGCTTAGGACATCCCCTCGCTTGACCGTCCCTGCAAAACGGGTTTTTGCCGCACTCTTCTTAATTGCATCTACAAGCTGATGATGGCTCAGAATAATTGAGCTGAGCACAAGGGCATTGATTGTTTCGCTACCTTTAATCCGCGCCTCATTCCATAAATCCGGAACTAAACCGCGCCGGTCTGCTGAAAGATTCTGTTTCGCCTGTGGTAGGTCAATATTAATGCCAGGTTCGCTGTGTATGAGGTGGTTGAGGATTTCGTCTTTGTTGTACTTCTGAAGCAATGTGGCTATTTTGTGAGCGCCGTGCTTGGTGAGTGAAACGTTCAATTTCTGTAGATCAGTCGCCACGCTACTCTCCTGAAATATTTATGCCTACCCCAGGCTCGAAAATAAAATGGCGGGTGCTCACAATACTTTTCATTTTCGTGAGAATACTTTCACTTAATTTAAGAACCTACAGCCACGCTAGATATCAAGGTTGGTTACTCCCAGCGCGTTCTTTTCAATGAACTGGCGACGTGGTTCCACTTCGTCACCCATCAGGGTTGTGAAAATTTCATCGGAACGAATCGCATCTTCAATTTGTACTCTCAACAAACGGCGCGTTCCCGGGTCCATGGTGGTTTCCCATAATTGCTCAGGATTCATCTCACCCAGCCCCTTGTAGCGCTGGATGCCCATGGTTTTGCGAGCCTCGCTTAGCAACCAGGCCAAGGCATCCTGAAATTTATTGACGGCCAATTTTCGTTCCCCGCGAACAATAAAGGCATCCTGGCCGATCAACCCCTGTAACACACGCGCCGTTTTCTTGATCTGTTCGTAGTCGCCGGTGCTGAGGAAATCTCCGTCTAGTGTGCTGGTGTGAACATTGCCATGGGTCGTGCGTTCGATAACCAGCTTATATCCGCCGCGTCGCACGTCGGCCTGCGCGGAGACCAGAACACCTTCTGCCGCCAGTGTATGTTGCAACTGGGCTGCGGTTTCCTGGGCACTCTCCAGGCTATTCAGGTGCTCAATGGGAGCTTGCAGCAACGCACCCAGCACTGCAGGATCAATAACACGGCCAATGCGGCCAATGACCGCCTCAGCCAGTAGATATTCCCGAGCAACGCTTTCAAGAGCAGGGCCGCTGACCACTGTTTCGCCACTCCTGAGCTCGGCGCCATTCAAAGCCTGGGTAAGCAAATACTGATTAAGTTCAAAATCATCTTTTACGTACTGCTCGTTCTTGCCATGCTTGACCTTGTAGAGTGGTGGCTGCGCAATATAAATATGGCCGCGCTCCACAAGTTCGGGCATTTGCCGATAGAAAAAAGTCAGCAGCAACGTACGGATGTGTGAGCCATCCACGTCCGCGTCGGTCATGATGATGATGCGATGATAGCGCAGCTTTTCAGGGGAATATTCGTCTTTGCCAATTCCTGTCCCCAACGCCGTAATCAGGGTCACGATTTCCTGTGAAGAAACCAGCTTGTCGAAGCGAGCCCTCTCCACGTTCAGGATCTTCCCTTTCAACGGCAAAATCGCCTGGAATTTTCGGTCGCGTCCTTGTTTTGCCGACCCACCTGCTGAGTCTCCTTCCACCAGGTAGAGCTCACACAGCGCAGGGTCTTTTTCCTGACAGTCTGCCAGTTTTCCCGGCAGCCCCAGACCATCCAACGCCCCTTTGCGCCGCGTCATCTCACGGGCTTTTCGGGCGGCTTCTCTGGCCCGTGCGGCATCGATGATTTTGCCTACGATGATCTTGGCTTCGTTGGGCTTTTCCAGTAAGAATTCGCTCAATTTTTCGGATACGACATCGTCCACGACCGGACGAACTTCCGATGACACCAGTTTATCCTTGGTTTGCGAAGAAAACTTGGGGTCTGGCACTTTGACCGAAAGGACACACATCAGGCCTTCTCGCATGTCATCGCCCGTGGTTTCCACCTTGGCTTTTTTTGCCAGTTCGTTCTGCTCAATGTACTGGTTGAGGGTGCGCGTCATGGCTGCCCGCAAAGCAGTCAGGTGGGACCCGCCATCGCGTTGGGGAATGTTGTTGGTGAAGCATAAGACCGATTCCTGATAGGAGTCGTTCCACTGCATTGCGACTTCAACGATAATCCCTTCCTTTTCTCCGATCGCGTGAAAAATGGTGGGATGCAAAACCGATTTGTTGCGATTGAGATACTCTACAAAACCACGCACTCCTCCTGCAAACGAGAAATTCTCCTCGGTTCCGGTCCGTTGGTCGGTCAGGACGATTTTGACGCCATTATTGAGGAAGGAGAGCTCGCGCAGGCGCTTGGCCAGGATGTCGTAGTGAAACTCGATGACGCCAAAAGTTTCCGTACTGGGCATGAAATGGATTTCTGTGCCGCGTTTGTCGGTCGTACCGGAAATGGCCAGGGGTGCAACGGCATCGCCATTGCGATATTCCATCTGGTTCACTTTTCCATCACGACGAATGGTCAACTTGAGCCAACTGGATAAAGCGTTGACTACGGAGACCCCGACGCCGTGCAGCCCGCCGGAAATCTTGTAGCTGTTGCTGTCGAACTTACCCCCGGCATGCAGTACGGTCATGATCACTTCCGCTGCCGATCGCCCTTCCTCCGGGTGAATATCCGTTGGAATGCCCCGGCCGTTATCAATTACCGTAATGGAATTATCCAAATGGATGATGACATTGATTTCGTTACAGTGCCCGGCAAGGGCTTCGTCTATGGCGTTATCCACCACTTCAAACACCATATGATGCAACCCGGTTCCATCGTTGGTGTCGCCGATGTACATGCCAGGTCGTTTACGAACTGCCTCAAGCCCCTTGAGGACCTTTATGTTTTCCGAGGTGTAGCTTTCTGGCGTCGTGCTGGTTTGTTCCACGCGTTATGTTTCCTGAAGAATATTGAAGAAAAAGGCCGGATCAGATGCGCATCGGCATAACCACGTATTTGAAATGGTCCTCCGCCCCGGGAACCGTAATCAGCACGCTGCTATTGGCGTCTCCAAAAGAGTAAACCACCGTTTCTGAAGTTAAATGATTCATCACATCCATGAGATACGTGATGTTGAACCCGATATCGATGGCCTCTTGACTATACTGAACATCCAGGTCCTCCTGGGCTTCTTCCTGTTCGTTGTTGGTACACACGACGGCCAGATTGTTCTTGGATAGGAGAAGCCTCACCCCATGAATTTTGTCGTTGGATAGAATTGACGCGCGTTGCAACGCTTGCAACAAATCCATGCGGTTAAGCGTTAAATGTTTGCCGTATTGGGTAGGAATAACGCGGGTGAAGTCAGGAAACTTTCCGTCAATGACCTTGGACAACAGCTCAATGTGCCCGAACACAAATTCCGCCTGGTTTGTCCGCAGCGTAATCTTTACCGGTTCGTCTGTGGGCGCTAATAACTTGATGAGTTCAGAAACGGTTTTCCGTGGCAGGATAATTTCTGCCCTGTCATGTTGGTCTTGCAAGTTCTCCGTGGTATAGCTTAACCGGTGACCATCCGTAGCCACTAACGTGAGTTGGGTCCCGCTGACGTTCAGTAAGGTGCCGTTCAGGTAGTAGCGCACATCCTGTTGCGCCATCGCGTACTGCACCCGTTCTAAAAGTTCCTTCAGGGTTTTTTGCGCGAGCTTGAGAACAACGACGCCCTTCTCCGTGCTCGGCGCTACCGTAGGAAAGTCCTGGCCTGGTAATGTTTGGAGACTAAAACGACTTTTGCCTGCCTTTACTGTGAGCCGGTTTTCTTTTGTCTCCAGTGCCACGGCAGCTTCATTCGGCAGGCTTCTGAGAATATCGTAAAGTTTACGTGCTGGAAGGGTAACCGCCTGTGCTTCACCGGCCTCTTCCAGTTGCGTCCTGGCGCGGATCTGTACTTCCAGGTCCGTTGCCGTGAACGCGACTTCCTTGCCCACGGAATGAATCAACACATTCGACAGGATAGGCAAGGTATGGCGGCGTTCAACGATACCAATGACCGATTGCAGGGGCTCTAGTAATCGTTCGCGTTGTGTCTTAATGATGATCATGAAATAAACCTGATAGTTAATAGATTGGAGCAAGGCTCATACGGTGGAATACCCTGAAAAGAGCCAGCGGAACATTATATTGCGTAAAGGACAGTGCTTGGGGTAAGTCGGGTATATTATTTGGGTGAAATGTGGATAAGTTTTGATTATTGTTGATTGCATGATTTATCCACAATTCTTCCCCAAAGTATTCCCGGGTTGTCTCCAGAGTTATCAACCGTTGAGTATCTGCTGAAGCGCCAAAAAGTCGCGCTGGATAGTGTTGTCGGTTTCGCACAACTCCTGCACTTTTCGGCACGCATGCAGCACGGTCGTATGGTCTCGCCCACCAAAGGCCTCACCAATGTCTGGCAGGCTGAGATTGGTAATGTCTTTGGCCAGCGCCATGGCCAACTGACGGGGTCTTGCAAGCGCGCGCGTGCGCTTTTTTGAGAACATGTCGCCAACTTTAATTTTGTAGTAGTCCGCAACGGTTTTTTGGATGTTTTCGATTGAAATCTGGCGGTGTTGCAACGCCAGCAGGTCCTTCAATGATTCCCGTGCGGAGACAAGTGAAATGGCATCTCCCGTAAATCGGGCATAGGCCTGGACCCGTTTCAGGGCGCCTTCTAATTCACGGACATTGGAGCGAATATGCTTCGCAATAAAGAAGGCAACGTTCTCATCAAGGGCCAGCCCTTCCAGGCGGGCCTTGTTAATCAGGATGGCCACGCGCATTTCCAGCTCGGGGGGCTCAATGGCCACCGTCAAACCCCAGCCAAAGCGGGAAATCAGGCGTTCTTCCATACCCGCAATCTCTTTTGGAAAACTGTCGCAGGTAATGATCACTTGTCGATGGGATTCTACGAGCGCATTGAAAGCAAAGAAAAACTCCTCCTGGGTTCGCGCCTTTCCACCAAAGAACTGAATATCGTCAATCATCAGCAGATCAAGGGAATGGTAATAGCGCTTAAAACTGTCAAAGGACTTGTGCTGATAAGCGCGAACGACATCGGAAACGTATTTTTCAGCGTGCATGTAACGCACTTTAGCGTTGGGTTGTCGTTCCAGAATTTGGTTGCCAATCGCCTGGATCAAATGCGTTTTCCCTAACCCTACGCCGCCGTAGACAAACAAAGGATTGTAGGCAGCACCAGGATTCTCGGCGATCTGGAGTGCGGCAGCACGCGCCAATTGGTTGGCCTTTCCCCCGATAAATGTGGAAAAAGTAAAATTCGAGTTTAGTCGATGCCGGTCTGTTTGTCGCAGCTCTGTATCGCTCCGCTCTTGAAGTTCTCCCGGGACCTTTTCAGGAAGGGTTTGCGTTGCTTCATTGCGTTGAATCAATTTGATCGAAGTAATCCCGTTATGACGCGCCATGCTTTCGATGCGTGTCATGTACCTGTCCTTGACCCATTGCAGGATGAATCGGTTAGGCGCGGTGAGCGTAACGGTGCCGTCCAGAATTTCTACTTGCAATGGCTTTATCCAGGTCGTGAATTGCTGCTCCGGTAGCTCGGAGCGGATCTGGCCCAGTGTGTCACTCCAAAAGTTATTCATATATAATATATTGTTTATTATGGTTATTTTGTTGTATTAGCGGAAACCGTGCGGAAGTTATCCACTTGCAATTCTAATCTTGGTTGAATAACTTATCCACTGTCATTT
>JAGWPH010000089.1 GCA_028870615.1 Betaproteobacteria bacterium | reverse complement strand
TGCGGCCGCCCGCATGCAACGCGCCATGACGGATCTCAACAGGGTAACCATCATCAACCCTCAAGACGCGCGACCCTGGCTGGATCACGGCGCCTGGACCGGAACCCACCCTTCCCCGCGCCAGAACGGTGTGGACTATCCTTTCGTTCGCGTAGAAGGCGAAGGTGTCCATGAAATCGCAGTCGGCCCAGTCCACGCCGGCATCATTGAACCGGGCCATTTCCGTTTTTCCGTTGTTGGAGAAAAAGTCCTGCGTCTGGAACAACGGCTGGGATATACCCACAAAGGCATCGAACGGTTGTTGACTCAACGGTCCCCCCTGGAGGGCTACCGACTCGCTGGGCGAGTGTCCGGGGATTCCACCGTAGCCTATTCCTGGGCTTACTGCATGGCACTGGAATCCGCTGCGGGTTGCGATGTTCCGGATCGTGCCCTATGGCTAAGGGCCCTGATGCTGGAGCGGGAACGGGTGGCCAACCATCTGGGTGATCTGGGCGCACTGGGTAATGATGCCGCCCTGGCCTTTGGGTTGGCACAGTTTTCGCGTCTGCGGGAAGACTGGTTGCGCCTGTCGAAGCAATGGTTTGGGCACCGCCTGATGATGGATACCATCGTGCCAGGCGGAGTGGCCATCAATCTCACAACACAGGGGATACAGGAAATCGTCGACCAATGTGCGTCCATCGCAGCAGAGGTCACCCGGTTGCAGCACATGTACGACAGCCACCCCGGCCTGCAGGATCGCTTCATCGGAACCGGTCGGATCGCGCCGCCGTTGGCCACCCGATTGGGTCTTACCGGGCTTGCAGGACGTGCCAGCGGGATCGCAACGGATTTGCGTTGCGACCAGCCATGGGCCCCTTATGATCAGCTGGAGGTCAGCATGGCTACCCAGCGTAACGGCGATGTCGCGGCCCGGGTGTCGGTACGTTTTGAAGAAGTGTTCGAATCATTGCGATTAATCCGCATCCTGCTGGAACGGCTACCCTCCGGGGCAGTGGTGCAAACCTTGAACTGGCCGCCGCAAAATCGTTTTGGGATGGGGCGCGTGGAAGGATGGCGCGGGGAAGTTCTTGTCGCATTGGAAATGGAAGGTGGCACAATGGAACCCAGATTGCACCGCTGTCATTGCCATGATCCCTCCTGGCAAAACTGGCCGGCACTGGAGCATGCCGTCATTGGCAACATTGTTCCCGACTTTCCACTGATCAATAAATCCTTCAACTTAAGCTATTCAGGACATGACCTCTGATGTGGGACATCATCAACCAGATCATTCATGCCGGAATATGCACTGAGCCGGCACCCGCAAGCGATGAAAGCATGCGGGTTCAGGCCCAGGCCATCCGGCACGAGTTGCTGCGCATCCTGGGTCAGGCTCTGGCCATTCGCGCAGTGGATGCGGGCTCCTGCAATGGGTGTGAACTGGAAATTCATGCCCTGAGCAACCCTTACTACAACCTGGAAGGACTGGGGATCCAGTTTGTCGCGAGCCCTCGCCACGCCGACCTGTTGTTGGTCACGGGGCCCGTATCACGCAACATGGAAACCGCCTTGCGTCGAACTTACGAAGCAATGCCCGAACCAAGGCTGGTGGTTGCCGTGGGCGATTGTGGCTGCACGGGGGGCATTTTTGGTGAAAGCTATGCGAGTTGCGGACGTGTGTCGAATGTCATTCCGGTGGACGTGGCCGTTCCCGGTTGCCCCCCTGCCCCCGTTGAAATATTACGGGGCATCCTGACAACCGTGCAACGCAATCGGCAAAAACTCACTTCTTCCTGACTGTGGCCGGAGGCGAATTGCCTCTGAGCGGAGTCGCACCAAAAGGCGTGACCGGTGCAATGGGTTTTTTAGGTTGCTTTGGCTTCTTTTGTTCTCGATTTCCGCGTAACTGACCTTTGGCCATGGGAATGCTCCTTGAATCGCTACAGTGACATGCCGAGTAACCCGGGTCAGCATACCCGGAATTGCTCGGGAGAAGAAAAATATCACTCCCACTCTATTGTTGCCGGTGGCTTGCCCGAGACGTCATAAACCACGCGATTGATACCGCGCACTTCGTTGATGATACGGTTGGAGACCTTGCCCAGCAGGTCGTAGGGCAGTTCGGCCCAATGCGCCGTCATGAAGTCGCT
>JAGWPH010000088.1 GCA_028870615.1 Betaproteobacteria bacterium | reverse complement strand
TGGTGGAGGGAAAGAACCGTCATCTGTTGATCTGTAAGGGCGCAGTGGAAGAAGTGTTTTCCTGTTGTGCGCGTGCTGAGGTCAACGGGCAGTCGGTTGCTCTTGACCCTTCTCATCTGGACAAGTTGGTTCAGGTGACGCGTGAACTCAATGAGGACGGGTTCCGGGTGATTGCCATAGCCTACAAGGAAACGCCTGCCACCACCACCACCTACAACGTTAAGGACGAGTCCGATCTGGTATTAGTAGGGTATATCGCATTTCTGGATCCGCCCAAGGACAGCGCACGCGAAGCCCTTGCCGCACTTCATCGGCATGGTGTGACAGTCAAAATTCTTACGGGTGACAATGAAGTTGTAACGCGTAAAGTTTGTCATGACGTTGGCCTCAAGGTAGACCAGATCTTATTGGGGTCAGACCTCGAAGCCATGACGGATGAACAACTTGCGTCCGCCACAGAAAATGTGGCCGTCTTTGCCAAGCTCTCCCCAGCCCAAAAAGCACGCGTCATCAAGGCGTTGCATTTGCGCGGCCATGTTGTTGGATTTTTGGGAGATGGTATCAACGATGGGCCCGCATTGAAAGCTGCCGACGTAGGAATCTCTGTGGACACTGCTGTGGACATCGCCAAGGAATCTGCTGACATCATCTTGCTGGAAAAAAGTCTGATGGTGCTGGAAGAGGGGGTGATCGAAGGGCGAAAAGTGTTTGGCAACATTATCAAGTACATTAAAATGGGAGCCAGTTCCAATTTTGGCAACATGTTTAGTGTGTTGGGTGCCAGCGCCTGGTTGCCATTCCTCCCTATGCAGGCCATCCAGGTGCTGACCAATAATCTGCTTTATGATTTTTCCCAGACGGCAATCCCCACAGATCATGTGGATGAAGAATACATCGCCAAACCGCGGCGCTGGGATATTGCCAATATTACGCGTTTCATGCTGATGTTAGGCCCAATCAGTTCGATCTTTGACTATGCCACTTTTGCGATCATGTATTTTTTGTTCAAGGCCAATACCGTGGCAGGAGCGCCGTTGTTTCAAACCGCATGGTTTGTGGAGTCATTGCTCTCCCAGACACTGATCATCCATATCATCCGTACCGGACGCATTCCATTTGTGCAAAGCCGTGCAAGTCTGCCGCTCGTCCTGACCAGTATCGTCATCTGCACAGTTGGGATCTGGCTGCCTTATTCTTCCTTTGCCCATGTGTTGGGCTTTATACCGTTGCCACCACAGTTCTGGCCCTATTTGATCGGCATTCTGCTGGGTTATCTCACACTCGCACATTTGATGAAATCCTGGTTTGTTCGTCGTTACGGGTTAAACTGATGCGATGAATGACATGACTCGGGTATTTGGCGAGGCGGGACCGCTTGCCAGATCCCTGCCGGGCTACCGTATCCGCGCTGGTCAAATCGATCTTGCGCAAACCATTCACTCAGCCATCCTTTCCAATCAATCACTGATTGCTGAAGCTGGTACGGGTACCGGAAAGACCTTTGCCTATCTGGTTCCGGCACTTCTTTCCGGGGGCAAGGTGATCATCTCCACTGGCACTAAAACACTCCAGGATCAGTTGTTTAATCGGGATATCCCAACCTTGCGCGCGATACTTCAGGTGCCGGTAACAGTGGCTTTGCTGAAAGGACGTTCCAACTACGTCTGCCACTATCATCTGGAGCAAACGCTGCTGGAAGGGCGCCTGCGCGAACGCGCGGAGATTGTGCACCTGCACCAGGTGGCAGCCTTTGCTGAATCCAGTACGCGCGGGGATATTGCAGAACTCACAGCAATTCCTGAACACTCCGGGATTTGGAGCCAAGTGACCTCCACTCGCGACAACTGCCTGGGCCAGGAATGTCCGCACCACGCCAAATGTTTTGTCCTGAACGCACGCAAGGAAGCGCAACAGGCGGATCTCGTTGTTGTTAATCATCATCTATTTTTTGCCGACGTGATGTTGCGGGACGAAGGCGCGGGCGAACTGCTACCCCAAGCAAATACGGTCATTTTGGATGAGGCGCATCAATTGCCAGAGACTGCGACAGTTTTCTTTGGGCGGACGCTGTCTACCAGCCTGCTTATTGAACTGGGGCGTGATGCCATAGCTGAAGCGTTGAATGTTTCGGCTGAATTTCGGGATATTCCCGATGCGGCGCTGGCCTTGGAAAAGTCGTCAAAAGACTTGCGTTTGGCTCTTCCGCTCAAGGAAGGGCGCTTGGCTTACGATCAAGTGAAGCGTTATGAAGAGTTTATTCCAGCATTGGATCAAGTGATCGCTCGGCTTGATTCGTTGCATACTCTGGTGGTACAGCAGGCCGAGCGTTCCGAAGGTCTGCATGCTGTTGCCTTGCGTACCCAAGCCTTGCTGGAACAGGCGCGATCCTGGCAGAAAGAGGATGAAAGCTCCGATCAAATCCGCTGGCTGGAGTGCTTCAGCCAGTCCCTGCACCTCAACCTTACGCCGCTGTCCCTGGCAGACACTTTCAAGGCACAATGGGATGCAGCCCCAAAATCGTGGATCTTTACTTCGGCCACTCTTTCGGTTAATGGTGATTTTAAACATTACCAACAGGAGATGGGGCTAACCGATTTCAAAGCACTGTCCTGGGACAGCCCCTTTGACTATGCCACGCAATCTCTACTGTATGTTCCTCAGGGGTTACCCCAACCGAACACGCCGGACTACACCGTAGCCGTCGTCGAAACCGCATTGCCTGTGCTGCAAGCCAGCGCTGGCCGTGCGTTCATGCTCTTTACCAGCCATCGCGCGTTGAAGGAGGCCCATGAAATTCTCAAGTTACGCTTTGAAACTTTGGGGCTGTCATACCCATTGTTCATCCAAGGAGAAACCAGCCGTTCAGAGCTGCTCAACCGCTTCCGTCAGGCAGAGCATGGAGTGCTGCTCGGTTCGAGTTCATTCTGGGAAGGAGTGGACGTCAAAGGCGAGGCATTGTCTGTGGTGATCATCGATAAACTCCCCTTTTCGCCACCGGATGATCCAGTGCTGGCTGCCCGTATTGAAGAGATCAATCGTCAGGGGCGCAACGCGTTTATGGAGTACCAACTACCCAGAGCAGTCATTGCGCTCAAACAAGGAGCGGGCCGATTGATTCGGGATGAACAGGATCGTGGCTTACTGATGATCTGCGACCCGAGATTGCTGGGAAAGCCCTATGGACGGAGGATCTGGATGAGTTTGCCACCCATGCGGCGGACACGGCTATTGACTGAGGTTCAGGAGTTTTTTGAGACCTCAACCGCATCAACTCTGGGGGGCGCTTCAGGGGAGAGTGGCAATTCGATGCGCGCTTCCAGTCCGCCACCTTGACGTGGCAGTAGTTTGAAAGCGCCATGATGCATGCGAATGACACGATCCACGATGGCTAGTCCTAAGCCGGCACCTGGGTGGCCACTGCGGGATGACTCCCGGCGGGTAAATGGCTGAATCAGGCGCATGACTTCGTGAGGGGGGATGCCTTCCCCGCGATCCAGGACGGACAGCCGAACATGATCCGGAAAAGTTTCGGTACGAATAGTGATGGGAGGTGCACCATACCGCAAGGCATTTTCCACCAGGTTGGTCACAACCCGCTCGATGGCCCGCTCGTTAATGAGAATATCTGGAGTGTCCCGTAGCTCGAAAGTCACGGGGTAGTTTCTGGCCAGGAATCGTTCCTGATTCACTCGAACCACTTCATTGACGTTGCCAAAACTGAGCCAGTGGTGGGGGTTATCACGGGCAAAATCAAGAAATTGGTTGATGATGCGGTCAATCTCTTCCAGATCCTGCACCATGGGCTCCAAGGTTATGGAATTTGGAGGGGGTAACATTTCAAGCGCCAGACGTAGTCGTGACAATGGAGTGCGCAGATCATGCGAGACTCCCGCCAGCATGATGGTGCGGTTGGACTCAAACTCGCGCAATGCTTTTTGCATCGTGTTGAAAGCAAGGCTTAGCGAACGGATTTCCTTTGGCCCTCCTGATTCAGCAACCAAGGCAGGAGTTTGTCCTTCTGCAATGCTGTGGGCCGCTCGTGTCAGTGCGCGCAATGGCTTGTTGATGCGTCGAACGCCCCAGTACACTCCTACCACCGAGACAAAGATCACCAACACCAGCATGATGCCCCACTTAATCGGGAAGCCTGAGTCAAACCGCTGCCGTTGCGTGGCATACCAGTATTCTCGATTGGGTGTTTCGAGAGAGATCCAGATTTCCGGCGCGTCGCTACGATCCGAAACCAGGATTTGTGAAGCTGGCGAGATCAGCCTGCGCAGTCGTTCTTCCAGACGGGATAAGCGGCTGTCAGGCTCGGGATGGTTTCCTGCTTGCGCATTGGGTAGAGCGGGCAGGATCTTGGCTCCTTCACTATCCACAAAATCTCTGATGAACACTGCACGTTGTTCATCAGAGAGCAATGCCAGGGTGGCTACGATGGTTTGAATATGATTGGCCCGGTCATCCAGTGCGCGTTCCAGCAAGGGTCTGACATAAAACTGGCGGATTACGAAAGTGGTTGCCAGCTGGGTCAGGATGACCGTCAAAATGATGACAAGAACTGTACGACCAAGCAGTGAGCGGGGAAAGAGGGTCATGGAGTGTCGTCAGGGACGAACACGTAGCCAAACCCCCAAATGGTCTGGATGTAGCGCGGTTTTCCAGAATCTTCTTCAATCAGGCGCCGCAGTCTTGAAATCTGGACGTCAATGCTGCGATCGAAGACCTCGTGTTCCCGTCCCCGGGCCATGTCCATGAGCTTTTCGCGGGACAGCGGATCTCTTGGATGACTGGCCAGAACGCGTAGCAGGGCATACTCGCCGCTGGTCAAATTGATCGGGATCGAGTTTTTGGCCAGAGTGCGGTTGGCCAGATTGAATTCAAAGGGGCCAAATCGAATCGTGGTTTGACCGTCATTCAAGGTGCCTGGCGCGCCGGGGAGTGTGGATGCAGGCTGGCGTCGCAATACCGCATGAATCCGGGCCAGCAATTCTCGCG
>JAGWPH010000087.1 GCA_028870615.1 Betaproteobacteria bacterium | reverse complement strand
TTCCGACAGGAGTTTTTGTCGGGCGCAGCTATGCGGGTCGTTAGCTCAGCTGGTAGAGCAGCGGACTCTTAATCCGTTGGTCGAAGGTTCGAATCCTTCACGGCCCACCAATATTCAAAGGCCGACTGTTCCCAGCCGGTCCTTCCATTTCTGCGGTTCCTCCATGCCACGCGGGGTTCCGGCCCATTCTGCGTGTGCCACGTTCATTATGGGGACAGGTGGTTTTCCCTATTTCTGCTATCGTTCGACCCTTTCCTGCTCTGGTGATGAACTTATGCCACTATAAAAAAGTCTGGTCATGTGCCCAATATTTTATTTCTACATTGAAGGTGGGACGAACCCCAAAAGGCCTCGTTGTTCCTTACCAGCCCACTGGTGCGCACGTTCATAGACTCGCTCGCCAGTACCGTATGCGGGATTTCTGAAATGATTGCAAATTAATAACATATTTGTTATTATCGCAAAGTGGGTTACGAAATCAGTTACTACAGCAAGGCAGTGCAAGATGAGATTCTTGCATTGCCTGACGCCTTGGCTGCCCGCTACATTGTGCTGACTCGTCGGATGCTGGCGATCGGGCCTAATCTGGGGTGAGCCGCATACCAAGTCGGTAGGTACCGGGTTGTTCGAGTTGAGGCTCAAGGGGTCGGAAGGCATTGCCCGGGTGTTTTACTGTACCTTGGTAGGCAAACGGATCGCGATGCCGCACAGCTTCATCAAGAAAACTGGCCGCCACCCAAACGCGAGTTGGAAATGGCCCAAGGCCGGATGAAGGAGATCAAACATGAAAACGCATGATGAAGTCGTCAATGTATTGCTGAAGCGCCCTGGCGTGAAGGTAGAAGTGGCACGCATTGAGCGTGAAGAAGCATTATTGCTCGACACCTTGCTCAAGGCGCGGCACGAGGCTGGTTTGACGCAGGCGGATGTGGCCGCGCGCATGGGTACTCAAGCCCCTGCGGTGGCCAGGCTGGAGCGTGCGCTGGCCACAGGGAAGCATTCGCCGTCGATTGCCACGGTGCGCAGATACGCCAAAGCCTGTGGCAAGAAACTTGTTTTGAAGGTGGCATGATAGAACGCATTTCCTCGTCAATCCTCACACGCCCGCAGGTGTTGAGTTTGAAAGGTTTGATACATGCTGCGATTGCACCACCAGATCTTTCCTTCTGCTGCTCACGCCCGATCGTTAAATGAATTTCTCGAATCTGTTGGTTTAGATGATTACCCTTAAAAATGTCGTGTTGCGTCGTGGCGCCAAAATTTTACTCGACAACGCCTCTGTAACGATCAAACCCGGTGAAAAGGTGGGTCTGGTAGGACGCAACGGTGCGGGTAAATCCACACTGTTTGCGCTGCTCAACGGCACACTGCATGAAGATGGGGGCGATTGTTCCATTCCCGCGCAATGGCATATGGCGCAAGTAGTTCAGGAAATGCCGGAGACCGGGCAGAGTGCAACCCGATTTGTAGTAGAGGGTGATGTCGTACTGCGCGCTGCGCAAACCGAGGTCGAAGCGGCAGAACGCAGCGGCGACGGTAACCGCATGGCCCATGCCTATATGAAACTGTACGATGCTGGAGCGCACGACGTCGAGGCACGAGCACAAGCCTTGATCCTCGGTTTGGGTTTCAAGGTCGGCGAACTCAACAATCCCGTCAACGGCTTTTCTGGTGGCTGGCGTATGCGCCTCCAGTTGGCGCGAGCCCTGATCTGCCCCTCCGATCTGCTATTGCTGGATGAACCCACCAACCACCTGGATCTCGATGCCCTGGTTTGGCTGGAGGCCTGGCTCAAACGCTACACTGGGACGATGCTGGTGATTAGCCATGACCGCGAATTTCTTGACGCTGTGACTCAAGTCACCGTACACATTGCAAACGCCAAACTGGCGCGTTACGGTGGGAATTACAGCACCTTTGAGGATCTGCGCGCCGAGCAGATGGCGTTGCAGCAGAGCGCATTTGCCAAACAGCAGGAAAAAATTGCCCACCTGCAAAAATTTATTGCCCGCTTCAAAGCCAAGGCCAGCAAGGCCAAACAGGCCCAGAGTCGGGTCAAGGCGCTGGATCGCATGGAAAAGATTGCTCCGCTGCTCGCTGAAGCCGACTTCACTTTCGAATTCAGGGAACCGGCTAATCTACCCAACCCCATGCTGTCGATGCACAACGTCTCCTTTGGTTACCCTCCACCGGTCGAAGCATCCACGGGCACGCTACCTACCGTGATTGTGCAGAATGTCAGCAAGTCCGTGCTGGCAGGGCAGCGCATCGGTATCCTGGGAGCCAACGGTCAGGGCAAATCCACGGTGGTCAAAACCGTGGCACGCGTATTGGCGCCCATCAGCGGCGAGATGACTGAAGGCAAAGGCCTGAACATCGGATACTTTGCGCAACAGGAAATGGATGTGTTGATCCCGGCGGATACCCCACTGGAGCACATGATCCGCCTCGCTAAAACGGTGGCAGCCGCAGGGAGAATCAGCGGTCAGAGCACCCGCGAGCAAGACTTGCGCAGCTTCCTTGGCATGTTCAATTTTGGTGGTGACGTGATCAAGCAGGCAGTCGGGACCATGAGCGGCGGCGAAAAGGCACGCCTGGTGCTATGCATGATCGTCTGGCAACGTCCCAACCTGTTGTTGCTTGATGAGCCTACCAACCATTTGGACCTGGCCACGCGTGAAGCCTTGTCTGTGGCACTGAACGAGTTCGAAGGCACGGTGATGCTGGTTAGTCACGACCGCGCTTTGCTGCGCGCAGTCTGCGACGAATTCTGGATGGTGTCACACGGTGGTGTGACGCCGTTTGATGGTGATCTTGATGACTACCAGCGCTACCTGCTGGATGAGGCAAAACGCCAGCGTCAACCTAATGCCACCAAACTGCTGCGCAAGGAGTTGGAAACAATAGATCGCGAAATACAGGCGTTGAGCAACGAACAGGGCCACTTGCAAACCGTCCTGGCAAACACCATCGTTGCCGCGGAAATTGCCCGGACTGGCAAACGCCTGAAAAAAATTAAAAACGATCTGAGTCTGCTTGAAGAGCGTTGGTTTATGCTGAGCGAGAAGATCGAAGCGGCAGCGCGAAGCGTGAACCCTTGAACGATTTTAAAAACTGAGGTTGGATATGGCCAGGCAGCGTATTCCGTTAGGTAGAATTCTAGGCATTCCAGTGGGTCTGGATCCTTCCTGGTTTTTGATCTTTGCATTGCTTACCTGGATGCTGGCGCACAGTTATTATCCAGACGAATTCCAGAATTGGCCCGCTGCATTGTACTGGTTCATGGGTGCCCTGACGGCACTCCTGTTTTTTGCCAGCGTGCTGTTGCACGAATTGGGACATTCTGTGATGGCGCTGTATTATCAAATTCGGGTACGCAGTATCACGCTCCATATCTTTGGCGGCATTGCCGAAATCGGCGGGGAGTCCCCCAGCGCCATGGCAGAGTTTCTCATTGCGATTGCAGGGCCACTGGTAAGTTTTGCCCTGGCTGTCATTTTCTATGTGCTGCAACCGGTATTTTTTACGGTGCAACCATTATTCGGCCTGTTCAAGTATCTGGCCTACATCAACTTGACCCTGGCGCTGTTTAACCTGGTTCCCGGATATCCGCTCGATGGCGGACGCGTGCTTCGTGCCGTGGTCTGGGCCATCAGTGGTGATATGAAACGCGCCACCATCATTGCTGCAAACGTCGGCAGAGGATTTGCTTTTCTGTTCATTTCGATCGGTGTCTGGCAAATCCTTTCTGGAAATCTTGGCGGTGGACTATGGATCGCCTTCATCGGCTGGTTTCTTGATAATGCGGCAAAAGCCCAGCTGCAGCACATTGCAATGGAACGTTGAGTTTGCGGCCCATGCCACCCTACAAAGTCCTGATGAGCAATCTGGGTTACGCTCGTGGCATCAGCGGACAGTTTTCGCATCATGTCCGCTATATGCACCGCCACTTCTACTGTGCCCCGGCCGTGCAAAAACATGCATTGGGACAGTTGAGCGCACTCATCGCTCGAGAGGACCCCGACATTTGCTGTTTTGTGGAAATTGACAAAGGGTCGGTTACTTCGGCCGGATATAATCAGCTGCTGTCGCTGGTGAACGCGAAGTACCGCTATTTTGATATCGAAAACAAATATGGGCCGACAAGTCGTCTGCGTTCCTTTTTTGTCACAAAGGGCAAAAGCAACGGGTTTATGGCCAAGCAGGATTTCTCCTACGAAAGAATTTATTTTCACCGCGGAACAAAACGCCTGATCTACAAAATTGAACTTGAGGCAAACCTGAGTTTGTTTTTTTCGCATCTGGCGCTCACCAAATCCGTGCGACGTGCACAGTTGCTCGAGGTTCGAGAACTGATGCATCATGTTCCCGGAGAAGCCATATTTCTTGGGGACTTCAACATATTGTCCGGATTGGCAGAACTGTCTCCGCTGCTGGACCGGTCCGGTATTGTCTTGCTTAACAGGGAAGATGTGCCCACCTTTACTTTCCATAAGCGCGAGTTGGTTCTTGATCTCTGTTTTTGCACGCGTAAGGTTGCTGCCTTGTCCCGATTGACGGTTGTGCCCCAGGCTTATTCCGATCACGCAGCATTGGTGCTCGAAATCGATTCTCCAGGTCATTGATCATGTCGGAAACGATCAGCACCTTCGTTGCAACCTATGGCTACCTGGCCGTATTTGTCGGTACCCTGTTTGAAGGGGAGACGATCCTGCTTACAGCGGGATACGCCGCACAAAGAGGGTTGCTCGACTGGCCCACAGTTTTCATGGTCGGCGTCCTGGGAGGGACGTTGGGGGACCAGATCGCATTTTTGCTGGGCCGCTGGAAAGGCGCATATATGATCAGCCATTTCCCGGCACTGGTGCAACGGGCGCCTCGGGTGCACCGTTTGCTTGAACGTCATCACATTGCGCTGATACTCGTCATCCGGTTTCTTTATGGCCTGCGCATCGTGGGACCAGTGATCATGGGCACAAGTCGTGTGCCATTTGTGCGGTTCGCCCTGCTGAACATTGTGGGTGCCATTCTCTGGGCACTTGTCGTGTCCGGGGCAGGCTATTATTTCGGCATGGCTTTGGAAGCGCTGATTACGGACTTC
>JAGWPH010000086.1 GCA_028870615.1 Betaproteobacteria bacterium | reverse complement strand
CCAGCAGATTGGAGCCGATAAAACCAGCCACACCCGTCACCAGCCAGCCTCCTGATACGGTTTTTACTCTTTCCGAAAAATCAACCATGCTCTACACCATCACCTGTATGCGCCGTTCTCATGGCCACCTTTCTAACCAGCTCTTTTATCCGGCTGGACATCACTTTGCTGTCGACTTCACGCTTGACCATTTCAATGTTCCTGCCAACAAATTTTTCAACGATCCTATCAGAGTCGGCGATGGTTGCTATCAGTCTTTCTGCGAGTGAGACAGGATCCCTAGGGGGGACGAGGAAACCGTTGATTCCATCCTCGACCCATTCACGGATCTGCGGTATGTCACCCATGACGACCGGGATGCCGCATGCCATCGCCTCGAGCATGCAGTTGGGAAGCGAATCGTTCGAGGATATAGAGACCATGGCATCGGCAGCCTGATAGTAGGAAGGCATGCTATCCCAGGGAACCTGCCCATCCATGCGGATGTGGGACACTATGCCAAGCTCTTCCGCTCGCTTCAGGTGCTCCTGTTTCAACGCCTCAGAATCTACGCCCGAGATGAACAGGAACAGAACTTCGGGCATCCTCTCAACGACCATGGCCGCAGCCTCGATGATGATATCGCTGTTGAGGTAGCCGCCCAGCCCTCGTGGGCAGAGCACAACCTTCCCATGCCTCACCCCGAGTCGTTCACGCACCCCGCTCTTGTCGCCTGACGGCCTGAACGTATCGAGGTTCACCCCGGGGTACCGGATCAAGTTCACGCGTTCCTTTGCTGCACCATATCCCAGACACGCTTCGAAGGCCGCTTTCGAATTGACCGTTATCGCTGCCGCCCTTCTGGTGCCATACAGCACGATCTGCTTCTTGAATGCGCGCTCTATCCCTGTCCATTGTGCCCACCAGGTCACGTCCCCGTTCCAGAAGGTGACCATCATCGGCACTTTACGCGGGAGCAGGAACGACAAGTAGTTCGGATAAATCAGGGTCTGCAGGAATATCACATCAGGCTTGAATCGACGGGCATACCGGATGGCCAGGATGGGGTCAAACAGCAGACGCCGTATGCGTTGGCCCTTGAGCTTCAGATCTGCTGCGGAGAGGTAATAGTTCTTCGCATTAGCAAAGTCGTAGCGGAAGGTCGAAATAACGCCGACTTCGAATGCAGAATCCTCGCAAAAAATTCCGATGCGGCGACGCGCATGGATCGAATCACCCCATGCAAAAAAAAGCACCCTGACCTTTTGCGACAATTCCTGCTTCATTCCGCTATTCCCCATGATGCCGATCCAGCACCTCTCGGCACCAAAGCTCCGTCATCATAAGCAGCCACGGTTGCGGCCAACTGCCTTTTCCTGCCAGGAAATTTTCCTTGAGCAGACCCACCTCCGCTTCATCAAAAAAACCGCGTTTCTTCACTGTCATCGGCGACAGTGCATCATCAAACACATCACGGAGCGGCCCCTTCATCCATACATCAAATGGCATGCCAAAACCGCGTTTTGGTTGTCTGTCCATTCCCGGCGGCAACAGTCCTGCGCCAATATCCACCAGAATCTTTTTTGTTCCGGTATCACGATAGCTGGCAGTTTCAGGGTTTTGCACGCCGGCAAAGCTGCCCAGCTTGGCCGCACGTGGCAAAGAAAGAGCGAGGTCAGCCAGCAATGGGTCGAGAAACGGAACCCTTACTTCCAGCGAGTGTGCCATCGAAACTGAGTCAATGTCGCGTAGGAGCTGATTCTGCGTATACCCTCTCAGGCAAAGGGCCGATACCCGTTCCAGTGGAGGGGCTGTTGGAATTTCATCAGCCCAATTTATGTCCAGCCCGGAATCACGCCCAACCGCGGCAACCTCTCGGATTGCAGGGGCAAGAACCCGGGCGGCGCCGCACACACCAAAAATCTGGTAGATGCGAGCATAACGAGATACAAATCCATAGGATCTGCGAACCATGTCCAATCGTGCGCCCAACCGTCCAAACATCAGCGGGTCAAACACCGCCCTTCGCGCCATGGAGGCAACCATGCCACCCACCCGTGATCGCACGGGGTTGCGCAACTCGCGCTCAGCATTGGCGACCATGGTAATGAACCAGGGATAGCCCGCAAAAAGCTCATCCCCTCCCGTGCCCGAAATGGCGACCGTTACCGCTTGGCGCGACGCCAGAGATACAAAATAGGAGTTAACCCCATCCACGGAGGGTTGATCCAGCGCTGCCGCGATATGCCGAATACGGTCACGCACATCCTGCCCCTTGACCACCACACGCGCATGATCGGTGCCGAGGAATCGAGCCGTCTTTTCCGCATCGTCTGATTCATCCATGGAAGCACCTTCCGCCTCGAACCCGACGGAAAATGTTTTGATGCGGTGGCTGCTGTTGCGCGCCATGAGGGCAACCAACAGCGAAGAATCCATCCCTCCGCTTAAAAAAGCCCCCAACTGGACATCGCTCACCATTTGCAACCGCACGCTCTCCTCAAGACTGTCGCGCACCAGAGAAACGAGCTCCGGGTAAGGCAATCTCGCCACCTCTGTGCGCCGCCCCACATCCAGCCGCCAAAATCTTTCTATTCGCTCACTGCCATTCTCCAGGAGGAGGCGATGCCCCGGCAAAAGCATCTTCACTCCCTTGATCATGGTGTGCGGCTGCGTCACCGAACCGAAGGTCAGCAGCAAGCGTAGCGCCTCCGGGTCAACCTGACGCTCCACCAATCCACTCGCCAAAAGCGCCTTCAATTCGGACGCAAACAGGAAATGCTTCCCGCTGCGGCAATAAAGCAATGGTTTGATGCCAAGTTGATCGCGCGCCAGCAGCAGCCTTTCGCGTCCTGGCCCATTGCGTTTGTCATAAATAGCTAAGGCGAACATTCCGCGCATGCGGAGCAGAAAATCATCGCCGTATTCCTCGTACATGCGCAGCACGACCTCGGTATCGGAGTGGGACTTAAAGTGATGCCCCTTCCCCTCCAAGATAGAACGCTCTTGGCGGAAGTTATAAGTTTCCCCGTTATAGACAATCCAGACAGAGGCATTGTGATTGCACATCGGCTGATGCCCTGCGGGAGTGATGTCTATAACAGCGAGCCGCGCCATCCCCAGCGCAATATCGTCATCACGGTAGATTCCACTATCATCGGGGCCTCGGTGGTGCATGGCAGCAACCATGTTCGAGAGGCTTTCAGGAGGAGCGTGTCCAAAGATGCCAGCGATTCCACACATCAGCCAAGCCCGGCTAAATTTTGACTGATTAAGGGTACCCCCTTTTTGATCTGCTTTCTGGCGTGCGCCTCCACGCCGTTTTCTGCATGGTAAACTTTAATATTTTTCATACCGCACCAAAACAAGTAACCACGTATTTCATTGGCATTCGGATGGGAGTTCACGTTATACCCTGCAAACATAACGTGAAATTGTTGGCGACAGCGCTCTCACGACATTGCCATATGATTGACTTGCGCGCAGGAAAGCTGATTTATCAATAGTGATCAAATTGTTATCGCCACTGATGGGATTCAGAAAGATCTCAAAACCCGTTTAGCAACCTTCTTCAGCACATATTTGAGTCCGCCGTTATTATTGGCGGCAGCAGGCTTGCCTTTCCACTTTTGGTTACAATATATTCCTTGTTGCGGCACCGTGTCTCCTGTACTTTGTTCTGTTTTTTGGGCCACGCATATAACTCCATAGACCGAATTATTCAAGCCGCCGTAGCTGACAGAATCAAAGCTTCCCGGCTCATAATCCGCATAAAAACAAGGAGCCGATTCTAGTTGCGGGCTTGACTGGGTTACTTGAATGGAATGAATATCGAAGCGATTGGCGGTGAAATAATCAAAATACAGTGTCGGTGAGAACATGTAAAAGCCATGGTCAATAAAATTTGACGCTGGAGATGAGACAAGCACCCGGCCACCAACACGCAACATTTTAAAAATATTGTTCAACGCGTTTGGCAAATGAAACACATGCTCAAGTGTGCCGTGATCAATTATGAAGTCATATTTATCCCTTAATTCATCAGGCACATCTGCCGAGTTCAGGTCAAATGCAATAGCCGCTCCTTCAAATTGTGAATAATCCATCGTACTAATTTGCTGGAAGCCCAAGCTTTTAAAGAGACTCTCCTCAGACAGGCATCCTTTCTCCTTGAAAAATGGCCTTTCTGACGTTCTCAACTCAACCGACGGGTCAAGCGCAACTTGGTAGTAGTGGCACCAACGTTGCAGCTGGTCTGCGGAAATATAAACATCGGGGAAGCCAAGGAGCAACGCCGAGCCATAGAACGGTTTTTGTTTAGCCTCTTTCAGAAGCGGCACCAAATTACCTTTTACAAAGCCCATGAACCCTCCTCTTTAAAAAATCATTTGCATAATGCTTGTCGAGCCAAGAGCCTGCGCTCCGTGAGCAATGCGCCCCAAGTCGTAAGAATGCCAAGGACGCTAATGTGCTTCCTTGAAAATATCAGTAATGTTTTTTACAAAATGCTCTTCGAGACAATTGTCATTTATCCACGACCACGCATCATGACAAGCTTGTTTGTATAAATCTTGGTTTGCCATAAGTTGCGCCAAATGATCAGCAATGACCGCAGTATCTTTGGTATTAAGTATTGGAGGAGAATTCTTATAAAACGGAACACCCTTGGAGCGCCCATCCTCAAAATAACTTAT
>JAGWPH010000085.1 GCA_028870615.1 Betaproteobacteria bacterium | reverse complement strand
GCCGAGCAGCTGCGCCGCGCAGGGGGATATCAATTCCTGATTCTGGAGCGGGAAGACCAGGTGGGAGGCACCTGGCGGGATAACCGTTACCCCGGCTGCGCTTGCGATGTCCCCTCACATCTCTATTCCCTGTCTTTCGCACCCAAAGCAGACTGGCAACGACGTTATGCAACTCATTATGAAATATGGAAATATCTTGAAACCGTCAGCACCCCTTTGAAACCTCATTTGCGTCTGAAGGCCTGTGTCATGGAAGCGCAGTTCGATGAGGATCAGCAGCATTGGCGGGTAGTACTCCAATCCGGAGAAATCCTCTATTCGCGACTGCTAATGGCTGGATTGGGACCGCTCAACCGTCCCCGGATGCCCAATCTACCTGGATTGGATCAATTTACAGGCCCTTGTTTCCACTCCATGAACTGGCCTGACCAAGTGAAGCTCGACGGGCAACGGGTTGCGGTGATCGGCACGGGCGCTTCCGCAATCCAGATCGTTCCCGCCATCGCCGGAACCGTTGGCAACCTGACACTGTTTCAACGCACCGCTCCCTGGGTAATCTCCAAGAACGATCGGCCCTACTCGCGCTGGATGCAGCGTTGCTTTCAAATCATTCCAGGATGGCGCTGGCTTTACCGCGCCTGGTTGTATGCTTCCCAGGAAATTCATGGCCTGGCTTTTCTCTGGCCGGCGCTCATGCGCCCGGTGCAAGTGCTGGCCCAACATGCCCTGCTTCGTCAGGTTCACGATCCGGTACTACGGCAAAAACTCACACCACATTACACCATGGGCTGCAAGCGAATCATGCTTTCAAATGACTACTTTGAGGCGTTACAGCGCCCAAATGTGGCCCTCGTGACCGACCCGATAGCGCGGATTTCGCCGACGAGTATCATCACCCGCACAGGTGAGGAATACCCAGCGGACGTGCTGGTACTTGCCACGGGATTTCGGCATGCGCAGGTCCCGGAGTTTCCCATTATCCGAGGATGCGCAGGGTTGACGCTCCAGACCGCCTGGCAGCATGGGCGTGCCGCTTACTTAGGCACGTCAGTTGCAGGGTTCCCCAATTTTTTTCTGCTGGCAGGCCCGCACAGCGGGCTTGGCCACAATTCCATCATTTTCATGATCGAAGCCCAGGTTCACTGGATTCTGGGCGCACTACAAGCCATGAAACGAACCGGAGCAAGAACCATCGCAGTATCGGATACGTCCTATCAACGTGCCATGGACGAAATGGCGCAGCGGTCTCAGCGAACGGTCTGGCAATCGGGATGTCAGAGCTGGTATCTTGACGAACGGGGTCACAACACTGCAATCTGGCCGGGTTTGTCCGTAGAGTTCTGGCTACGGACCCGTCGCTTCAAACGTTGCGATTTCATTCTGGAGCATTATGACATCGACCCAGCTCAACACGTTGAGCGCCACAACGCTGGCCTATCGGCTCCACCAACGCGAGATCAGCGCCGAAGCACTGCTGCGTGACTGCCTCGCGCGCATTGATGAACGCGAACCGGTAGTCAAGGCTTGGGCCTGGATCAACCGTGATGCCGCATTACACCAGGCAATCTGCCTCGACAAAGGGTCCCTCTCCGGACTTCTGCATGGCTTGCCGGTTGGAATCAAGGACATCATGGATACCTGCGACATGCCCACAGCCTATGGCTCAGCTATTTATGCAGGTCATCGTCCGGTACGGGATGCAGCGACCGTTACCCTAACCCGAGCCGTTGGTGCAGTCATGTTGGGCAAAACAGTGACCACGGAGTTTGCGGTATTTCATCCCGGACCGACCACCCATCCGCATCACCCGGGGCACACGCCTGGAGGTTCCTCAAGCGGGTCTGCAGCAGCAGTAGCGGATTTCATGATCCCGCTGGCTTTTGGTACCCAAACCGGAGGATCCATCATTCGTCCGGCAGCCTACTGTGGGGTAGTAGGTTACAAGCCCAGTTTCAATACCCTGCCACGGGCCGGGGTCAAACCGCTGGCTGACTCGCTTGATACAATAGGCACCCTTGCTCGCACGGTTCAGGATGCTGCATTGTTTGCTGCGGGAGCAAGTGGTTATCACGATCTGATTCTGAAAAATGATCCGGACACGCACTTGCGCGTTGGCCTGTGCAAAACCTGGGAATGGGATGAGTGCGAACCTGCGCAGCAGGAAGTCTTGCTACAAACCGCTTCCAGGCTGGCGCGGGCCGGTTTCTCCGTTACGGACACCCTCCTTCCGCAACCTTTTTCCAATCTGGCTGCAGCACAATTGACCGTGATGCTGCGCCAGCAGTTTCAATCGCTCAGTGACGAGCGGCTAAATCATTGGAGTGCCCTCAGCCCCAATCTGCGCGATACCTTGGCGCGCGGCGGGCAAATTGATGACTCGTCCTACTGGTCTGCTGTGCGCCTCATTCAGCAGTGCAAAGCGCTGTTCCAGGACCTGTTTCGGGACGTGGATGTCCTGGTGGCTCCCAGTGTTACGGGAGAAGCTCCGGAAGGACTAGACTATACGGGTAACCCCATCATGAATCGTATTTGGACAGCGTTGCATGGTCCCGCCCTAACGTTACCCGTAGGCACGGGACCCAGAGGACTTCCCACTGCCGTCACGGTGGCGGGCCTGGAGGGAAGCGACATTCATTTTCTAAAGGCAGCGTATGCCATTGAAACAGCGCTCGCAAAGCATGACCCAACGTAAATCCATCCCCATTTCACCTTCTGAACTGACTCCCCGGGAGGTTTACCTGGAACGCCGCACCATTCTGGCTCAGATGGGGTTGGGCCTGATGGGGGCGCTCGGCGGGTCTGTCTCGCTTTCCGCCCCTGCACAAGCAGAACAAAAATTGACGGGGTATCGCACCACCCCCTTCGGACACGACGAAAAGGTGACCTCGTATGAAAATATCACCACGTACAACAATTTTTATGAATTCGGGACCGATAAAGAAGACCCCTCCAACAATGCAGGCACACTCAGGACGCGTCCTTGGACCATCACTTTCGAGGGCGCCATTAAACGGCCCAGACAGATCGGGGTCGATGACCTACTCCACTTGTTTCCCCTTGAAGAACGTATCTACCGGATGCGTTGCGTTGAAGCGTGGTCCATGGTCATTCCATGGATCGGCTTTCCATTACAGAAGCTGGTCCAATGGGCAGAACCCACGGCTCGGGCTAAATATGTTGAATTCATTTCATTGGCTGACCCCACTGAAATGCCTGGCATTCGTCGCGCCGTTCTGGACTGGCCCTACAATGAAGGATTACGCATGGATGAAGCACAGCACCCGCTGACGCTGATGGCGGTTGGATTGTACGGCGAAATTCTGCCACATCAGAATGGCGCACCTATCCGGCTCGTGGTTCCCTGGAAATATGGCTTCAAGGGTATAAAATCCATCGTTAAGATCCGCTTTACTGAAGCCATGCCTATCTCGAGCTGGATGAAAGCCAACGCCTCGGAATACGGCTTCTATTCCAATGTCAACCCGTCAGTGGACCATCCGCGTTGGAGTCAGGCCACCGAACGGCGAATCGGTGGAGGTTTGTTCGAAGCACGCCGCAAAACGTTACCTTTCAATGGCTATGCCGAAGAAGTAGCGCATCTGTATAGTGGCATGGATCTCAAAAAATACTTCTGATGGTTATACCTAAACGGGTTGTGTTCGTACTGGCGCTTCTCCCACTGCTCTGGATTTCCTGGCTGGCTTTCCGTGATGCGTTGGGCGCCCATCCGGTGGAACGGGTGATTCATTTCACTGGACAATGGACGCTCAACTTTCTTCTGATCACGCTTACTGTCACCCCTTTGCGGCAATACTCCGGGTGGAACGGGCTCCTGCGCATTCGCCGTATGTTGGGCCTGTTTGCCTTCTTCTACGGTACGCTGCACCTGTTGAGTTATGCCGGCATTGATCAGTGGTTCGACTGGCATGCCATCGTTCACGATATTGTCAAACACCCCTATATTCTGGCCGGCCTTTCGGGTTACTTGACAATGCTACCCCTTGCTCTAACGTCCAATGCCTGGGCGGTCTCAAAACTCAAAACCCGTTGGAAAAAACTGCACCGTCTAGCCTATCTGGTTCCCGCTCTGGGTGTCTTGCATTTTACGTGGCTGGTCAAAAAGGATCTGACCCAACCTCTCATCTATGGAACCCTTTTACTCATACTGCTGGTGCTGCGACTCCCATTTCAGTCACAATGGCGCGCAACGCGTTGAATATTTTCCATGAAGCGCATCTTCCTCGTCACGCTCCTGATTCTGCTCATTACCGCGCTCACATTGGCTGAACAAAACACGCATCATGCCACCCACGATGGCCACGGGTTTCAAAACCGTTATGTCTCTTCCGGAAGTCGCGGCAGTTTTTTAAAATGGCAACTCGAACGCCTGTGGTATGGATTGCCCAAGGACTCCAGTCGGCCCATCGAGCCCATCCCGCCAGATCTTGATTATCTGCGCCACGCTGGAGGTCAGACCTCCGTCACCTGGATTGGACATGCCACCGTACTGCTGCAAGTAGATGGCCTCAATATCCTGACTGATCCCATGTTTTCCGATTATGCGAGTCCATTCCCACCCTTTGGACCAAAACGCCATCAACCTCCAGGCCTCTC
>JAGWPH010000084.1 GCA_028870615.1 Betaproteobacteria bacterium | reverse complement strand
GTCTGCGCGGTTTTTCGTGGAGGTTCGGCGAGATGGGCTGGGCGTTGTGCGAAGGCAAACTCTAGTGACCCGAGATAGCACGGCGTCTCGGTGCCGACGTTCGAGTCATATTGTTGATAGGCATAAGCGGTTCCACAAGACCGCCCGTGACGCGCATACGCAAGATGCCGGGGATTAGCTTCGGGAGGGCACCCCTTCCGTCTGGGGGGAGAAATATCCTATTCCGCGACGAACGGACCAAGGAGGCATGGTCGTCGCACGCAACGACCAGAGAGATGGATCTCATCCCGAGCGGCTATTGCCTAATTTGCAAATTCGCGGGCCCAGTCGGGTAGTCCATTCACGGTGATAATTGTGGGGCCACTGCCAGGGGTACAGCAGTAAATCAATTGCCCATTGCCCCTCACTGCAACAGACTCCAATGATCCGCTCGTAAACTCGCCCCGAGCCTTGACCCCGCGCACTATAGAGAATGGTCGTACTGACCCCGGAGAATAGCAGGACTGCACGCCGGCGCCATCCTCGTAGCCGTCTTTACAGCTTCCCTTCCATTTGCAGTTCTTTGTGTTCGCTATTGCCGATTCCGCCACGAATCTATGGCACCCGTCGACGACTACCTCGGCAAGGTTTGACGAAGTGCTGGGTGGCTTGGCGACGATTTCCGGTGATGCTTGGACAGGACGTTGCTCAGCAGTCGGCGAGCGAACCTGCCATCCCTTTTGCACCATGCAGTCAATCCACGTCATCCCCTTAAGTTGACCGTTAATCGCTGCCATTCCGCACACGCTCTCATCCTGCTGGCGATCATTGTCATTTTTCCCCTCCTTAAAGAAAACTGGTCTTTTCGGCGGAGGAGGCACGGAGGGCAGGCTGAGCATTGGCGGAAGACTTACACCCGACGAGTCAAGAGTAATAGCCGGATCGTGCTTTTCAAAACTAGTCATAACCCAGCGTCCGTTATCCGGGTCCAAGTATGCCTTTACTGATGCCGATCCAACGCTGGGAAATGAGATTCCTGGCAAAAGGGGTTTAATTCGATAATCGAATGTTCCCGCAAAAACCTTTACGTTGCCTTTGCCGGCCATTGGTGTCTGATAGTTATTTTTGAACGTCCATTTAACGAACTCCCGTGTCCCAATATTGACCGATCCGCCGGCATGCACGTTGCCGACCTTCTTCTGGAGTTCGGTACCGTCGGAATTGATGATGCACCGATAGCCTCGCGGGATGTTGCCCCAGGGGGTATTCGTTAAGATAACCGCATAATCCGCGACCTTGATGTAATTGTACTTGGTAAGCCATTTAAACAGAGTATCGCCATTAACTGAATACCCAGAGATCGAATAATTAAGACCCCCTGCGCCCGGCCTAGCAGCGTACCCGCTCTCTTCACATTTTATATTGGCGTAAACTGAGTCTTGCCAGTTGATTGATGCGCCTTTAGCCGCAAGCAATGAGGCTGATGATGCGCCGTCCGGCCCAATAACCAGAACAATTGCACTGGTAAAGTCCGGAGTCAAAAGGATGGCGCTTTCAACTTCAGCAGCCCAAATGTTTTGGTTCCAGCCGAGCATCAAAAACGTCAAACCTGCGCAAGTTCGAAATTGAAGGACTTTCATTTATCCCTCCTTCATGAACGTGAACTGATCGCGCTGTGCCCCGGTTGAGTAACACGGGGGCTGCGGATACATGGGTCGCGATATTACGCCCAAAGATTGGCGCGATGCAAGTTCATAGGAGCTGCGAGGCCCACGCCATGAGCTGGCACCAGGGTGACACCACTGCCCACGCCTCCTTGCGATAGCATTTTCATACTACCAAACTATCGGGAGTATTCACACGATGATCGACTTGACGTCCGCGCTTTGCCGACCCGATGCAGCCCGCGCCTTCGGGCAGTTGTTTCACGCAGCCTGCGCCCAAGGATGAACGGCTGCTATAGAGGCAATTCCCGGGGGTCTGCTCATGGCCGAAACTGGGCTATTTATTTCTTGCCCCAGTTATCTCCCAAAATACAACCAGCGGCCACAGAAAAATAGCGAAAAAAGTCATCAGGGCCAAGTTTTTACTTTCCAAAACAACGTGAGAGAAACTAGTTAGATCCGCATCCGATTGTTTTGTGAGTCGTTTGGCCGTCATTGGAAACTTTCTGTGATCCCAGAGGACTACTAGAAACAGGGCTATACCAAGAATGAAATAAACTCCGACTAATGACATGATGGCCTTTGGTGGCTGGTTGCACCAGTCATGGTGCCATATAACCGTCGTTCGTGACAGGCAGGAAATGGCCGGGGGCTGCCCATTAGGTTCATGGGTGGACAGGCGAAGCCAAAAGTTTTACTCCCAGAGCGTGAAGTAGTCTGAGCATAGTGTCATAGCGTGGCTTCGCCCCTGGCGTCAGGGCTTTGTAAAGACTTTCACGACCAACCCCCGCGTCTTTTGCGAGTTGGGTCATACCACGGGCACGGGCAACATCACGCACGGCAGTTAGAAACACATCGGGGTTAGGATCTTCCAGCGCCGCAGTTATATATTCCGCAATGGTTTCCTCATCATTGAGGTAGTCCGCTGCATCGAAGGGGGCCAATTTTGTCATGATTCACTCCTTATCCAAATTCTGCGCCATTTCAATAGCGCGTTTGACGTCGCGTTTTTGTGAAGACTTGTCGCCACCCAATAAAAGTAGACAAACCACTTCAGCGCGCCGTGGGTAATCCCCCTCCACAAAAGCGTGGGATTCAGCAACAGACAGGGCCACAAAGCTTTCCACCACGAAGATGTGGTAATGGGTAAGGTTCAGGACGGACATGTGGTGTTCGCTAATGAAGCTGATCGTCAACGCCTGATCAAGAACGCACCAAAATGACATCCAGTAAGATCGTAGCAAGTATGGATGGGCTCTGTTAATTTGATGGATACTGGCCTAAGATCTTCCTCCAGTGCATTCCCAAAGATCATCCCCATGACGAACAAGATTCTATCCATCGCTACCGCAATTCTCGGCCTCGCAGTACTGACAACTGTGGCGGCTGCTGAGCCCTCTCCCATCGGCTTGTGGCGCACTTTTGACGATCGGGACGGCCAAGCTGCATCCCTGGTGCGCATTGAAGAGAAAGCAGGTGTTTTCGAAGGACGCGTCGTCAAAATCCTTCCCCGCCCGGGCCATCATCCTGATGCCATCTGCGAGAAATGCGACGGTACGAGAAAGAACCAACCGATCACTGGTATGACGATTCTTTGGGGCATGAGGCGTGACGGCGATGAATACACGGGCGGCGAAATCATCGACCCGGACAACGGTAACGTCTACCGCTGCAAAATCCGAGTTTCGGATAACACACTTGATGTACGAGGATATGTTGGCATTTCACTGTTTGGCCGCACACAGACCTGGATACGAGAACCACCGGATGTTCCACGGTAAATAACCGCAATGCAGGAAATTTGTCACCATTTACGGTTGGACCGGGTTGCAGGCGTCATCGTTGAAATTTACGACAATCCTATATGAGGTATATGATTGCCCGAGCCGGATCCCGATCATCTTCAGGTCGGCGTTTTCGGAATGTGCGTCCATTTATCATGGGGGGTTAAGCATGACAATTCGCATCGGCGACACAGCGCCGGACTTCACTGCTAAAACTACAGAAGGAACGATCAAGTTTCACGACTGGATTGGAGACAAATGGGTTATCCTGTTTTCCCATCCGAAAGATTTCACACCGGTCTGCACGACCGAGCTCGGATACATGGCTGGACTGAAGCCTGAATTTGACAAACGCAATACCAAAATCATTGGACTCAGCGTGGATCCGGTCAGCGACCATAACAAATGGCTCGGCGATATTCAGGAAACACAGGGGCATGCCGTTAATTATCCTCTCATTGGTGACCATGACCTTGCGGTAGCAAAGGCCTACGACATGATTCATCCTGAAGCGAGGGGTGGCTCACGCACTGCCGTGGACAATGCCACGATTCGCTCGGTTTTCATTATAGGGCCGGACAAAAAGGTAAAGGCGATGCTGATTTATCCGATGTCTGCAGGCCGCAATTTCGACGAGGTGCTACGTCTGTTGGATTCTTTGCAACTGACCGCCAAGCACATGGTCGCGACGCCCGTGAATTGGAAGCCAGGGCAGGACGTAATCATCCCCACCTCGGTGTCCGATGAGGATGCCAAAAAGAAGTATCCGCAAGGTTTCAAGACGCTAAAACCTTATTTGCGAATAGTTTCCCTACCGAAATAACGAGGTCGGGTTGGGACGCAAGCCATCGTGTGATTGGGTACCCTCAGTATGTCTTGTACGGCAGGAATTTCCCTGACATGCTGATCTTTACCCGGTCACCAGCCGCATTCTGTTCCCGCTGAATATCCATCTTGAAATCGATCGCAGACATGATGCCATCACCAAATTCTTCATGGATCAATTCCTTGAAAGTCGTGCCATAAACATTGACTATCTCATAAAAGCGATAGATCAGTGGGTCTGCGGGCACGGCTGTGGGTAACGATCCTTTGTATGGAACCACTTGAAGGAGCGCCACAGCTTCCTGTGGAAGACCAAAAATCCTTCCCAGTGTTTTCGCCTGCTTTGAGTCAAAAGTCATCTGGCCCAGACAGCCCGCAGTGACCCACTCCTTGGACAGCCCCACTTTTTTGGCGACATCCGCCCATTTGATTCCTTTCTGTATCCTTGCAGCAATAATCAACTCGGTGACATCATTGCGATTCATAGCCGGCTATCTCCCTGATTCTTTATTGATTTGTAAATGGGCATTGTTATTTCATCTCCTGCCTCCGCGACCGAACACTTCCAGCTGCATCTGATTTGACACGGAGATCACTCCTGGAACGCGTGCGGCGACCTGAGCTGCCTCAAACAAGTCATTGGCCTCGAAAACAAATCCGGATAGCGTAACAACGCCCCGGTATACATCGACTTCGATATGCCGAGCGTAGATGTTTTGGTCGTCATCGAGTTGTTGCGTCACTGCAAGCTCAATTGCCTTATCCGCTTTTATCTCAGAGGAATTCCGGGGTGGTTTGGTTGCGCACGAGGCGATGCTTGCAACCAACGCAAGCAATAGGAAAAACCTGGTAATTTTTCCTAATAAAATCATAGGTAATCCATTTGCTGTTATTCGGTATCGAATACCATTTTGCACGATCCTGCGCGTTTGACCCATAGACTACAACTAGGTTCATTGGATTGTGGCTTACGTGCAATCCAATGAAGTCCTGAGGCTAGCGGGATGCCCATGCCAACGCGTATTCCAAGCGGTCGTTGCCCCAGAACATTTCCCCATCCACAATGAAAGTTGGGGCGCCAAAAATATCCAGTGCCACGGCCTGTTCGGTCTGGTGCCGCAGAAGTTCCTTGCTTTCTGTACTTTTGCCGGCAGTGATCAAGGCTTTTTCATCGTATCCCAGGTTGTGCAGCAGTTTGGCCACTACATCCCACTCGCCGATATCCTGATCCTCGGCAAAAGCAGCGGTAAATACAGCACGCACAAAATTGGGTATCCACGGTGCTCCCTGGTGGGCACAGACGATTCTCGCAGGTCGCGAGCCATTACGTGGAAACCTTGAGGGTCGCCTCAAAGGCAAGTGGTAATGCTCGCAGAGGCGCTCAAGGTCTCGCCACATGTAGCGGCCTTTGGCTGGGTAAATGTTGAAAGGAGAATCATTCCAGCCCATGGCTGTAAAAGCGGGGCCGAGCAAAAAAGGTCTCCAATTGACCTGGGTCCCATTGGCTGCAGCCAAAGCCTCTATACGCATTGCCGAAACATAGGAGTAGGTGCTTGCAAAGTCGAACCAAAAATCAACACAACTGGACATAATCTACGGCCTCCCGGCTGCAGAGTTTACGACAAAATAGAGTATGCTGGACACATATAGCTATCAGATGCAACGCGAATGGTTCGCAACTTATCAGGAGGCCTTTATGACTCAGCAAACGAAGGATCATCATCAAAAACCGGGACAACAGCCTCGCCCGTCCCCTTCAGAAGAGGCAATCAAGCAAAAACAAAAAGCGGAAGAACGTGAGATCGCTGGCAGGCATAAAAATGACGGCCAAAAGGGGCACAAGGGTTCCCGTTAAGGGACCGATCGTACTGACGACTATTTCCGGTAACAACAGCTATGGCACTTTGTTTTGAGTTGGTTCCAAGGCCCTGAAACGGAAAAAAATAGCCCCCAAATCTTGATCCGGCAACACTACAACATCGAACCAAGGCATCGGAGGCAACAAAGGGCGGCTAACTCCGAAATGCCCACCAGTGCGTATCGTCTAATTGCCCGGATGTCCAGTCCACCCACTCCCGCCTGCTGGTCGGGTGTCAGGTTTGCTGCGCAAAACTGGTCCCCCAAGGACCCGCCCACGCCGCCGGGTCATTATTGGTTTTTCGCGCGCCATTGATTGGGAGTTGCACCGATGGCGCTCTGTGGAATCGGCGGGAGTTTGGCATTGGCAGGGTGCCCAGAAAGCGGGCGCGACTTGTCTGGCATTGGCCCGTTGGGTGTCATGATCTTTGGTGAATGGCAGTCGTGGCATACACCATAGCCCACCAGACACTTGCCACGTTGGATTTCTTCCCTGGCCGCGACGTCAGTTTGGGCCAGCGCGACTTGTGAGCCCGTGAGAACAACGAGCCCAAAGCCGACAAGCGCATACGCAGCGGATCTGGCGATTCAATGATGATGCTGATATGCTGGTGGGTTATGAATCCACTCCCCCTTCAATCCCGCGTCATTCTGGTGACCGGTGCAGGATCTGGCTTGGGCCGACATGCGGCGCGCGCCTTTGCTTCTCAGGGCGCCTCGGTACTACTCTTGGGTCGCAACGAGCGCCGCCTCAATGCTGTGTACGATGATCTGGTGCGGGCAGAGTGCCCCCAACCCGCCGTCATTCCCTTCGACCTGGCCGAAGCGGATGAAGCCCGCTTTCAAGCGTTGGCCCAGATGCTGGAACAGCAGATGGGACGGCTGGATGGCATTCTGCATAGTGCCAGCCACTTCGTGAAGCTGGGCCCCCTCGTACAGCAACATCTCAAGCAGTGGCAGCCTGCTTTTGCCACCAATGTATTTGCGCCCTTTGCCCTGACCCAGGCTTGTCTGCCGCTGCTCGAAGCGGCTCCAGATGCCTCCGTGTTATTTACCGCTGAAGAGCATGGTTTAAATCCTGCGGCTTATTGGGGAGGATTTGGTGTCAGTAATGCCGCCTTGATCGCACTGGTTAAAATATTTGCCGACGAATTCAGCAACGAGCCGCATCTGCGTTTTAATGTCATGGTCCCTGGCCAGGTCGCCTCCCCCATGCGCAATCGCACCCACCCGGGCGAGGTCGGCAGCAGTTTGCGCCAACCCGCAAGTCTAATGGAAACGTATTGCTATTGGATGGGGCCTGAGAGCACTGGACGCAGCGGCGAAATCATTCGCCCCTAAGGATAACCGCCACCGCACTTTCTACCCGGTCCACCGTAGTGATCTTGATCCCGTCGATGGGTTGCCGAGGAGCGTTGGCACGCGGAATCAGGGCATGGGTAAATCCGAGTTTGGCCGCTTCCCTCAGGCGTTCCTGCCCGCGTTGCACCGGACGCACTTCACCAGCCAAACCCACCTCTCCAAAAACCACCCATTTTTCCGGCAAAGGTTGGCCACGGAGACTCGAGACTACAGCCAGCATGATGGCAAGGTCGGCCGCCGGCTCAGCAATGCGTACTCCGGACACGGCATTGACGAATACGTCCTGGTCAGCGCAGGCCACGCCAGCATGGCGATGCAATACGGCAAGCAGCAACGCCAGACGATTCTGCTCCAGACCCACTGTCAGGCGCTTGGGCATGCCCTGTTGCACTTCGTCCAGCAAGGCCTGGATTTCAACTGCCAATGGGCGCGTCCCTTCCAAAGTCACTGTAATACAGGAGCCTGGAACAGGAACATCATAATGGGAGAGAAACAAGGCCGAGGGATTGGTGACTTCGCGCAATCCGGCTTCGGTCATGGCAAACACCCCCAGCTCGTTGACAGCACCAAACCGGTTTTTGGTGGCACGAACCAACCGAAAGCTGGAGTTGCCATCGCCTTCAAAATACAAAACGGTGTCCACCATATGCTCCAGCACCCGGGGTCCCGCCAGGGCCCCTTCTTTGGTGACATGGCCAATAAATACCAGGATCGGTCCTGAAGTCTTGGCGGTACGGGTCAGTTGGGATGCACATTCGCGAACCTGGGACACCGACCCCGGCGCTGATTCCAGTGCATCGCTATAGATGGTCTGGATGGAATCGATGACCACCAGTGCAGGCCGATTGGTTTGAATGGCCTGAAGTATTTTTTCCAGTTGAATTTCGGGGAGCAACGCAACCTGACTGCAATCCAGTTTCAAACGCTGCGCCCGGGCAGCAACCTGCTCAGGGGATTCTTCGCCACTGACGTACAACACTGGATGATTGCGACTGACTTGGGCCAATGCCTGCAGCAACAGTGTTGATTTGCCAATGCCAGGATCTCCTCCCAGCAGGACCACCCCTCCTGGGACAAACCCCCCGCCCAAAACCCGATCGAATTCCGAGATGCCCGAAGTCAGTCGCCTGATCGCTTCGGCCCGCACGTTGCCCAGCATCTGAAGGGGCTTGGATTCAGTCAGTGGGTGATAGCGCGAAGTTGTTGCAGCTTCTGTGCGAGACTCCACCAAGGCATTCCAGGCTTGGCAGTGAGGGCATTGGCCCTGCCATTTGGTGGATTGCCCGCCACACTCGGTGCAGGCATAAACGGCTTTGGTACGGGCCACGGGAATCAGTAATCGTTACTTTGAAAATTACCGCCGTGGGCAAAATTTTCAAAGCGCGTGTAATGCCCCAGAAAAGTCAAACGCACCGTACCAATGGGGCCATTACGCTGTTTCCCGATAATGATTTCGGCCACCCCTTTGTCAGGCGAGTCTTCGTTGTACACTTCATCGCGATAAATAAACAGAATGACATCTGCGTCCTGCTCGATAGCCCCCGATTCCCGTAGATCTGACATTACCGGGCGCTTGTTGGGCCGTTGTTCCAAACCGCGGTTAAGCTGCGATAGGGCCATGACAGGCACATGGAGCTCTTTGGCCAATGCTTTTAGAGAACGTGAAATTTCTGATATTTCTGTAGCACGGTTTTCCCCTGACCTGGATGCTGTCATGAGTTGCAGGTAATCCACCACGATCAGGCCCAAACCTCCATACTGGCGGTGCAAACGTCTTGCGCGTGCACGCAGATCCAGCGGGTTGAGTGCCGCCGATTCATCGATGTAAATAGGGATCTCGCTCAGCTCACCCATGGCCCGGGTGAGCCGTCCAAAATCATCACTTTTCAAGCGGCCGGTACGTAAATCCTGCTGGTTAAGGCGACCGTGGGATCCCAAAAGACGCATTGCCAATTGGCTTGAAGACATCTCCATGCTGAAAATAGCCACAGGCAATTTGGTATCCACGCCCACATGCCCTGCGATGTTAAGCGCAAACGCCGTCTTACCCATGGAGGGACGACCCGCCACAATAATGAGGTCGCCCTGCTGCAACCCGGAAGTCTTTTCGTCAAGATCCACAAAGCCAGTCGGGACACCCGTCACTGGATCATGGTTTCCGGAACGGTAAAGTTCATCGACCCGTTCCACTACTTCGGCCAAGGGATCGCGCAAGGGTCGGAACCCTTGCGAGGAGCGCGCGCCGCGTTCAGCAATATTGAATACCTTGGCTTCCGCTTCGTCGAGCAGCGCTCGGGCATCTCGCCCGGAAGGCGTGAGTGCGCTTTCAGTGATTTCTGTGCCCACTTGAACCAGGCCGCGCATCAGTGCCCGTTCACGCACGATTTCAGCGTAACGACGAATATTGGCAGCGCTTGGGGTGTTATGTGCCAACGCCCCAAGATAGGCCAGTCCCCCAACACTTTCCAGTTCGCCGCGCAGGGTAAGTTCCTCGGAGACGGTCAGGATATCGGCTGGGCGTGACCGGTCGAGCAGTGCCAGGATGGCACGGTAAATTTTGCGATGATCATCGCGATAGAAATCGGACTCACTGACCTGATCACCAATTTTTTCCCAGGCCAAATTGTCCAGCATCAGCCCGCCCAACACTGCTTGTTCCGCCTCGATATTATGTGGCGGAACTCGCAGAGAATCGATGAGGGCGTCATCTGCCATAAGGCGTTGGATCAGTGTTCTCCCAGCACCGAAATCATGATCTCAACCGTCACATCACTGTGCAGTACGATGGTCACCGGGTGATCGCCTACGGTCTTGAGTGGCCCATCTACCAGGCGAACCTCGGACTTGCTGATCTCAAAACCCTGGGCCTTCAGTGCGTCCACGATGTCGTGATTCGTCACTGAGCCAAACAGCCGGCCATCTACCCCTGCCTTTTGAGTGATTTGCACCAATAGCCCAGCCAGTTTTTCGGCACGGGCCTGAGCAGTGACCAAGGCTTCCATTTGATGTTTTTCCAATTCAGCACGACGAACTTCAAACGCCTTACGATTGTTTTCAGTTGCGCGTTTGGCCTTGCCCTGGGGGATCAGAAAATTGCGAGCGTAGCCTTCCTTGACCTTGACGATATCGCCCAGTTGGCCCAAGTTGACTACTTTTTCCATGAGGATGACTTCCATGGTGAATCTCCTTAATGCAAATCAGTGTAAGGCAGCAAAGCCAGGAAACGCGCACGCTTTACGGCAGTTCCCAATTGGCGTTGGTAGATCGCCTTGGTTCCGGTAATCCGTGCCGGGATGATCTTGCCATTTTCATTGATAAAATCCTTCAGTAGATCCACATCCTTGTAATCTACCCACTCGATTTTCTCAACAGTAAACCGGCAGAACTTGCGACGACGAAACATGCCGCCGCGATTATTGTTACGTGTATCTTTTTTGCCATCTTTCTTTTTGGTAGGACGAGCCATTTCACTCTCCATCGATTAACTTAAATTGTTCGGCGCGCATGACAAGCTGGCGACTATTGCGGCTTTTGCGGGCCAGAAATCCCTTTAACGTAATTTGGGATCCTGGTCCAAGACGGTCCAATTGCACCGCCGCATCACCCAGCACCGACACGGTAATTTCAAGCTGAGCCTTGAATGCTTGACCGACTTCCTGCTGTTCCGAATCGTGCAATAAAACGAAATTCAAGAGGGGCATGCCGGCCGGGGTATAGCGCAACAAATCGCGAGTCGCGATCACCCCACTCAAGACCAGTTCATTCCGGCTCAAGAGGCCGGCGCCGCCTCCGCCGCAGGTTCAATGTCGCGGAAACTATCTTCGCGCGGCTGCACACGCTTGTCTTCACGCATCATGGGAGACGGTGTGGTGACCGCCGCCTTCATTTGAATGGTCAAGTGACGTAGCACGGCATCATTGAAGCGGAAGGCATTTTCAAGCTCGTTCAGCACGGCGCCTTCGCACTCAATGTTCATGAGCACGTAGTGTGCCTTGTGAATTTTTTGGATGGGATAGGCCAGCTGACGCCGGCCCCAGTCCTCCAAGCGGTGAACCAGGCCTCCGCCTTGGGTGACCATATTTCGGTAACGCTCGACCATTGCACCTACCTGTTCACTCTGGTCGGGATGAACGATAAACACGACTTCGTAATGCCTCATGGGTTCTCCTTGTGGATATGCCGCACTTGGGCGACAAAGCCTGCGCTGATGGGCACAGAAGCAGGCAAGGTTTCAGGGAGTGGGTATTCTATAGAAAAATCCCCACATATTCAAGGCATCCGACGACGCGACTCGTAAAGGCAAATCCCCGCTGCAACGGAAACATTGAGGGACTCCACTGATCCGAACATGGGGATGCGCACCAGCTGGTCGCAATTTTCCCGCGTCAGGCGCCTCAAGCCAGCCCCTTCAGCACCCAGCACCCAGGCCATGGGGCGTTGAAACTGTGCTCCAAACAGATCTTCCCGTGCCTGATCGTCGGTACCCACGACCCAAACCGCGTGATCTTTGAGGTCGCGCAGAGTTCGCGCCAAATTGGTCACCGTAATATAAGGCACCGTCTCGGCGGCCCCGGATGCCACTTTGGCCACCGTAGGTGACAAGGACACGGCCCGATCGCGTGGTGCCACTACGGCGTGGGCCCCCATGGCATCGGCGACACGCAAGCATGCGCCCAAATTATGCGGGTCTTGAACCCCATCCAGTACCAATAGCAGCAAATCCTTTCCTGTCGCTTCAATCAACTGATCCAGATCGACCCGCAATTCCACAGAATCCACCTGTGCAACCACCCCCTGATGGCGGGAGGTTCCTGCCAAACCAATCAGCCGATCGGCCTGAACTCCACGCACGGGGATGCCTGCAGTTTCTGCCTGGGCAAGAAAATCTCGTGCTCGCGGATCCTTGCGCGAAGTGTCCACATAAAGCTCACGGATCGTTTCGGGATGGTGCCGCAAGCGGCTCGCTACGGCATGAAACCCGTAGATGACTTTAAGTTTGGCCATAGTGTTATCGCTTTTTGGATTGTTTAGGCGAGCCGGCCTGTGGCGTAAAATCAATCTTGTTGGTTTCCATGTCCACCCGGACCAGTTGTACAGCGATCCGGTCACCCAGTCGATAGCGTTGCCCAGTACGCTCACCCAGCAACTGATGGCGGACGGCGTCAAAGTGGAAATAATCGGTTCCCAACTCGGATATGTGAATCAGGCCCTCCACATACACTTCATCCAGCGCTACAAACAATCCAAAACCGGTGACGGAACTGACCGTTCCGTTGAATACCTCCCCAACTTTGTCTTTCATGAAAAAACATTTGAGCCAGGCCTCCACGTCTCGGGTCGCATCATCCGCCCGGCGTTCGGTCTTGGAACAATGGAGGCCGATAGCCTTCCAGTCTCCAGGAGCATAGGTCTCATGTCCGAGAACCGCACGAATGGCACGGTGAACCAATAAGTCCGGGTAGCGCCTGATGGGTGAAGTAAAGTGCGCATAAGCCGGATAAGCCAGCCCAAAGTGACCCACATTTTCAGGGCTGTATTGGGCCTGTTGCAATGAGCGTAGCAGGACAGTTTCCAGCAAGCGCTGGTCAGGCCGCCCCTGAATTTTGTGAATCAACGTGGCGTAATCCGAGGCTTGCGGTTTATTTCCACCGGATAGATGTAACCCCAATTCCGCCAGAAAGTCACGCACTGCTTCAAGACGTTCCGGAGCGGGTGCGGGGTGAATCC
>JAGWPH010000083.1 GCA_028870615.1 Betaproteobacteria bacterium | reverse complement strand
GCGGTGGAGTCCACCCAGGTGTCCATTTCACCCGATAAACAGGATATTTACATCACCATCAATATCAGGGAAGGCGAACAATACCGGGTGTCCGACGTCAAGCTGACCGGACAGTTCGTGGTTCCGGAAGAGGAGCTGAAAAAACTGATCACGCTGAAAACGGGCGACATCTTTTCGCGTGAAAAAGTCACCTCTTCCAGCAAGGCCATTTCAGATCGTCTGGCCAACGAAGGCTATTCCTTTGCCAACATTAACGCCACTCCGGATATCAACAAGGAAAAGCGCACGGCAGCCTTTACGTTTGTGGTGGACCCGGGGCGTCGGGTTTATGTGCGGCGCGTGAACATTTACGGCAATTCCACCACCCGTGATGAAGTCATCCGGCGCGAGGTTCGCCAGATGGAAGGGGGTTGGTATTCCATCGAAAAGGTCAACCGGTCCAAGGAACGGATTGACCGACTGGGATTCTTTTCGGAAGTCACCGTAGACAGCCCGCCAGTCCCCGGCACCACGGACCAGGTGGACGTCAATTTTACGGTAGTGGAACGCCAGACCGGTTCGATCCAGGTGGGGGCGGGCTACTCCTCCGCAGAAAAAGTCGTGCTCAGTGCCGGCATCAGCCAGAACAACCTGTTCGGCAGCGGCAATTCGCTTTCCCTGAATGTCAATTCCGGTGCCATCACCCGCACCTATGCACTGACCTATTTCAACCCCTACTGGACTGATGAGGGGATCGGGCGTTCGTGGAGCCTGTATGACCGCACCATGAACACCACTTTTCTGACTGGGGTCAGCCCCTATATGACCCGTACGATTGGGGCAGATGTTCATTTAAGTGTGCCGCTCAGTGAAACCAATGCCTATTCGGTGGGTGCCGGATTTGAATCCACGGCAATCTCGGTGGTCAGCAACAGCCCCATCCAGTACCTCGATTTTGTCAACCAGTTCGGGGATACGGCCAAGACCATCAAGACGGATATCGGCTTTTCGCGGGACAGCAGGGACAGCATCATCTTTCCAATGAAAGGTCTCAATCAGCGCTATAGTCTGGAAGTGGGCTTGCCTGGGGCGGATCTTAAATATTACCGGGCCACCATCAACGAGCAATTATTGACACCCATGAGCCGTGACACCACGCTGTCTTTCTCAGGGCAGTTGGGCTATGGCAATGGCTATGGCGGCATGCCGCTGCCATTCTTCAAGAATTTCTTTGCCGGTGGCGTGGATTCGGTGCGGGGCTATTTTACGGGGAGCCTGGGGCCCCATACTTTTGATATTGTGGGCAATACGCTTAACCTGGGGGGCAACGAACTCGTCACGGGCAGTGTGGAATACCTGTTTCCCATGCCCGGGCTGCGAAATGACCATGCGTTCCGCCTGAGCACTTTTTTCGATGCCGGCAATGTTTTTGGGATGGGGGAGCCGTTTTCTTTTGGACAACTGCGATATTCTACGGGTCTGGCTTTGTCCTGGTATTCCCCCATGGGACCGCTCAAGTTTAGTTATGCCGTTCCCATTCGCGCCCAGCCGTTAGATAATATCGAACGGTTGCAGTTTCAGATGGGCACCACCTTTTAAGCGAGCACTCACATGAAACCTTTTAAACTGATTGTTCTTATGACCGGGCTTCTGGCCCTGACGCCTGTCCTGGGGGGCGACCTCAAGCTGGGCTGGATTAACATCGAGCGTATTTTCCGGGAGGCCGGGCCGGCCCAGAAAGCCACCAAGAAACTGGAAAAGGAGTTTGATAAACGGCAGACCGACATCCAGAAAATTGGCAAGCAGATGAGTGATCTGCAAAGCCAGCTGGACAAGGAAGGCATGACCATGAGCGATGCCGACCGGGCCCGCAAAGAGCGCGAGCTGGCCAATCTCAATCGTGATTTTCAACGGATGCAGCGTGAGTTCCGGGAAGATCTCAACACGCGGCGCAACGAAGAATTTGCCAGCATCCAGGAACGCGCCAACAAGGTCATTCGTGAAATTGCAGAATCAGAAAAGTACGACCTGATCCTCACGGATGCTATCTATGCCAGCCCAAAAATCGATATTACGGAAAAGGTCTTGAAGGCACTGGCCGACAAGTAACCTCCGTGACCCTCATTGGAAGCCGCCCAATCTTATTCCTTGCAGGATCTTGCCGCCGCCTGTGGCGGCGAGGTGGTGGGTGATGCACGCACCCTGATCCGGGGGGTTGGTACGCTGGAGCAGGCAGTGCCTGGCGAAATCACCTTTCTGACCAATACCCTGTATCGCGACCTGCTGAGCGAGACGCGTGCTTCGGCAGTCATTCTGGGGGCGGTTGATCGCCACGCCACCCTATTGCCGCGCATCATTTCGGACAACCCTTACGCCTGCTACGCCCGTGTGGCCCAGCGGCTCTTCCCTTTTCCCCGCGCAGTTCCCGGAATTCATCCCAGTGCCGTCGTTGACCCCACGGCCCGGATTTCGGCCAGTGCCAGCATCGGTCCCCAGGTCGTCATTGGGGGCGGTGCCATCATCGGTGAAGGGGTCGTGATCGGCCCAGGATGCGTGCTGGGAGAGAATGTGCTGTTGGAAGACCGGGTGTGGCTCTATCCCAAGGTGGTGATCTATGCAGGCTGCCGGATCGGGCCCCGGTGCATATTGCATTCGGGGGTGGTTCTAGGTGCTGACGGATTTGGCATGGCACGGGACCAATCGGGGTGGGTGAAGATTCCCCAGGTGGGACGGGTGCTGATTGGCGCCGATGTGGAAATCGGTGCCAACACCACGGTGGACCGCGGCGCCATTGAAGACACCATCATCGAAGAAGGCGTCAAGCTCGACAATCAAATCCAGATCGCACACAACTGCCGGATCGGTGCGCACACGGTCATTGCCGGCTGTACCGGAATTTCGGGGAGCACCCGGATTGGCCGCAACTGCCGGATTGGCGGAGGCGTCGGCATGGTCGGCCATCTCGACATATGTGACGGAGTCACTGTTTCCGGTTTTTCATTGATCACAAAATCCATAGCACAGCCTGGGGTCTACACCTCGTCCATTCCAAGCCAGCCGCATCGAACCTGGATGGAAACCCTGGCCAACCTGCGCGCATTGCCCCAATGGGTTAAAAAACTCAGGGCGCTTGAGCAGGACATCCAAAAACTGAAGGAGGAGTAGTCATGGCGGGTATGGACATCAATGAAATCATGGAGTATCTGCCTCATCGGTATCCTTTCCTGCTCGTGGACCGGGTTCTGGAAGTGATT
>JAGWPH010000082.1 GCA_028870615.1 Betaproteobacteria bacterium | reverse complement strand
GTGCAGAAGGGCGATGCGATCAACGAAGGCGACACCCTGACCTCGGCGAAAGCAGCCTCGGCCCAGATCAAGATGCAGGACGGCGGCTTCGTCGCGGTGCGTCCCGACACACAACTCAAATTCGACAGCTTCAAATTCAGCGGCAAGGAAGGAGAGCCGGAGAACAGCTTCTTCTCCCTGTTCAAGGGTGGCTTCCGTGCCGTCACCGGCCTGATCGGCCGCGTGCGGAAACAGGATTACCACATCACCACCCCGGCTGCCACCATCGGCATCCGCGGCACCGACCATGAAACCGTGATGGTGCTGCCGGACAACCCGCTGGTGCTGGCGGGAGGAGCGGCACCGGGCGCCTATAACAAGGTGAACGTCGGTGAAACCTACATGACCACCGACAAGGGCACCATCTTCGTGCTGCCGAACCAGATGGGCTTTGCGGGCGGCCTCAACCAGATGCCGCAAATCCAGCCGATCAACGCCAACCTGTTCACCGTAACACCAGCGCCATCACCCGGGGCGAACATGGATAGCGGCAAGGGGGAAAACAAGGGGGCGCGTGATACGGCGGTGGTGGACAATGTCCCGCAAGCCGCGAGCAGAGGAGGTGATACATCTACGACTGCTCCTGGCGGCACTTCGGTGTTGCCGAATATTGCTCCGCCCTCGGTGGTGACCACGATACAGGCGGTGGTGCCATCCTTCCCCGTGCAAGCAGCTGGCGGAATCGGCTTGTTTTATACCGATGCGGTTGGTAGTACCTGGACAGTCGGCGGCGGTGGCACGGTACAGGCGTCGCCGTCGCCTTCCGGTGGACTGGGTGGTTTCACAGTTAATTCTTTTACAACTTGTAATGTCAATTGTATGGGGGGATCGTTTCAGAGCGGCAGCCTGGGGAGCGCGTCGTTGCTGGATCAGGGGGCGAACATTCTTGCGGGTAATTTGCACTGGGGCCGCTGGTTCGGGAGTGGTGCAACGGTTACGGGTTTGCCCACGGGAGCTACGTTTCTCAATAGCAATCTGACTTACATCGGTGGCGATATTCCTACCATGCCCACAAGCGGGACGGCTACTTATGTGGCTGTTGGCGGGACGTCGCCGGTTAATGCGGCAGGCAATACCGGTCAGTTTTTGGGCGCGAATGTTTCCGTGTCATTTATGACTCCAAGCATAGCTGTGAGCAACATGCAGGTGGCTTTCGCGAGCAACACTTATACCATGGCCGGGAGCGGAGGGTTCCAGCCGAATGGCGTAATTCCGGCCGTTCCGATGACCGGCACTTGTGCCGGCCCATGCGCAAGCGGGACATCGATGAATGGCGACTTTGCAGGAGCTTTCACCGGTGTCAATGCCGCCGGTCTGGCCTTGGCCTACCACATTGTCTCGCCTGGCGCTACGACTGGAAGGCCACCAACATTTGAAATTATGGGGTCGCAAGGGTTTGTCAAACAGTGAAAATTTAGGAGGTTATCATGCATAACCAACAAAAGCTGATAAGTGTAGTGTTACTTGGAACGAGCCTCTTGTTGTCGGGAAATGCCTGGCCGGCTCAAGCCGGGCGCGTTCAGTTCGTCAACGGCGAGGTGCAGGTGACCGACGCGGCGGGGCAAACGCACAGCGTGCAGAAGGGCGATGCGATCAACGAAGGCGACACCCTGACCTCGGCGAAAGCAGCCTCGGCCCAGATCAAGATGCAGGACGGCGGCTTCGTCGCGGTGCGTCCCGACACACAACTCAAATTCGACAGCTTCAAATTCAGC
>JAGWPH010000081.1 GCA_028870615.1 Betaproteobacteria bacterium | reverse complement strand
TTCTCATTGAAATTCTGCACGGCAATGCTGTGCCCGGCACCCATCATCTGGTGTCCACGATGTTGCAATAATGCATTCATGGGAACCACAAAAAACCCGCCCATCGCACCGGCAATGATCAGCAAGATCACCGCCACATGCCATTGGTGGACAAACAGCATACCCAGAATGGCGCCACCCATCGCAATACCCACAGGCAACACCTTGAGCGAGTTTTCAAGACGCACCCATTTGGCTGCAGCGATGGCACCTAAAGCAATTCCAATCGCAGAGACTGCAGTGAGTTGCGTGGATTCTTCCAGGTCAAAGTTGAGCTGCAGGGTTGCCCAGACCAGTACAATCAGGCGCAGGGTCGACCCAACACCCCAGAATAGGGTAGTTACTGCCAGTGATACTTTGCCGAGCGGATCGCGCCACAGCATCATGAAGGATACGGCAAAATCTTTGATGACATACCAGGGGTTTTTACGCGGTAGCCCGTGATCGCGATGGACTTTGGGGATGTACAGGTTGACGGCTGCAGCGGCCACGTATAACAGAAGAATAATAAGGATGGCAAACTGGGGAGAAGAGAGCGAGTGGAGGCCCAGGGAGACCAAACCATCTCTTAACAGGAAGTATAAGTTCAGATCAGGTATAAGCAACACCCCACCCGCGACGGCACCCAGAATAATAGCCAGCACTGTCAATCCCTCCATCCAGCTATTGGCCAGTACCAGCTGACTTGAAGGTAAATATTCTGTGAGAATTCCATACTTGGCTGGGGAATAAGCTGCTGCACCCAGTCCGACGAGCGCATAGGCAAAGAGAGGATTGATTCCGCCCAGCATGGCGAGGCACCCGGTCAGTTTGATGAGATTGCTGATAAACATGACGCGCCCTTTGGGCAATGCATCCGAGAAGGCGCCCACAAATGGGGCCAGCACGATATAGGACACCACAAAAAATTGCTGCAAGATGGGGACATATTCTGGGGGTGCAGCCAGTTCCTTGAGCAGGGCGATGGCAGCAAACAGTAATGAATTGTCAGCTAACGCCGAGAGAAACTGTGCCAGCAGTATGGTATAAAAACCGAGTGGCATCAGAATATGGCTTATAACACTTCAGCAGCGTAATCTGCCAGACGGGAACGTTCTCCACGCTGCAGAGTGACATGACCGCTATGACGCCAGCCCTTGAACCGATCTACCACGTAGGTCAGTCCGGAACTGCCCTCGGTGAGGTAGGGCGTGTCGATCTGGGCAATGTTGCCCAGGCACACTACTTTAGTGCCAGGCCCTGCGCGCGTTATGAGGGTTTTCATCTGCTTTGGAGTCAGATTCTGCGCCTCGTCAATAATCAGATACTTATTAAGAAAGGTGCGGCCGCGCATGAAGTTGAGTGATTTAATTTTGATGCGGGAGCGAATCAGATCACGGGTTGCAGCCCGACCCCAGTCGCCGGCTTCATCATCACTCTTGTTGAGCACGTCCAGATTGTCTTCGAGTGCGCCCATCCAGGGTGTCATTTTTTCTTCTTCGGTACCAGGTAAAAACCCGATGTCTTCACCGACTGGCACGGTAACACGGGTCATAATGATCTCGGAATAGGTTTTGTGTTCCAGGGTCTGCATCAGTCCGGCCGCAAGGGTTAAAAGGGTTTTACCGGTTCCCGCCTGGCCCAACAGGGTAATGAAATCCAGATCGGAATCCATCAACAGGTTGAGTGCAAAATTTTGTTCGCGATTTGCCGCTACGATGCCCCAGGTATTGTTGCGGTGGGAAGCATAGTCACGAATGGTTTGTAAAACCGCCGTCTGCCCATCGCGCTCTTTGACTACAGCATAAAATGGCTTGCTATCGTGATCCTGGTAGACAAATTCGTTGAGCAGGAATCCAGATACCAGCGGCCCCTTGACCCGGTACAGGGTGCGCCCATGCTCCTGCCAGGATTGCATGTCCTTGCCATGAGATTCCCAGAAATCAGAAGGAAGTTCGCGGGTGCCCGTGTAGAGAAGATCCGTGTCCTCCAAGACTTTATCGTTGAAGTAGTCTTCTGCATCAACCCCCAAGGCGCGTGCCTTGATGCGCATGTTGATGTCTTTGCTGACCAGAATTACGGCACGGGTGGTATGTGCGCGTTTGAGTTCGAGGGCTACGCCCAGAATCTGATTGTCGGCCTTGTCGCCCGCGAGCGAATTGGGAATGGCCGACCCATTGAGCGTTTGCAAAAACAAGGTACCTGAGGGGGTTTTGTCGTGCTCTCGCGCCAGGGGAATGCCGCCACTGATGTCACTCTTTTTTGCCCGGCTAATGATTTCATCCAAAAACCGGCTCACTTGGCGTGCATTGCGCGCCACTTCGGTCACACCTTTCTTGTTATTGTCGAGTTCTTCAACCGTAACCATGGGCAAATAGACGTCATGTTCCTCAAATTGAAACAGACTGGTGGGGTCGTGGAGCAGAACGTTGGTATCAAGAACGAAAAGCTTGGGCAATTCGGCAGATTTACGAGCCATTTAGGGGTGATTCCGAGTTAGACTTAAGGGTCACAGTATCAAAGTGACTTGACGAAGTCGAGTACTTCCTGCGCGTGGCCAGGCACGGAAACACCGCGCCATTCACGTCGCAAGCAGCCAACAGTATCGATGACAAAAGTGCTGCGTTCAATGCCACGGACCTGTTTGCCATACATGTTTTTCTGTTTCATCACGCCAAACAGGTTACAGGCTTTTTCCTCCTCATCGCTCAGCAGGTCAAAGGGGAACTCCATTTTTCCCTTGAACCGTTCGTGCGAGGCGATACTGTCGCGTGAAATACCGAGGATTGTGCATTTAAGATGGCAAAATTGTTCGTATAACGCCTTAAACTGCAGCCCTTCGTCAGTGCAGCCAGGGGTGGCATCTTTAGGGTAGAAATAGAGGACCAGCGGTGCGCCGCGCAAGGCCGTCAATCGAAAGCGCCGTGATCCGGTGGCGGGTAATTCAAAATCCGGGACAAGTTCCATCAATTGCATGATTCAGTTCCTGGGTAAGTATTAAGAAAACGTTGAAATTTGGGGCCCTTGTAAAGTCAGGGTGCCCGAACGACCCGGGACCACTCCCTGCACAACCAAACAGCGGGGTAGGGTTAGGGGGTCAAGCTCGCATGCCATTTCTCCTAGCGACACCAGGTGGTAACCCTGGCGTTGCCAGCCCTGCAAAAGCTGCTCCAGCACGGGCAACAAGCGCATGCCTTCGAGTTCGGCGTGTAACGTAAAGACGTGACCGGTAAATGGCGCGCTTTCGGTTCTATGCAACAGAGCACCGGCGACCGAGTTGGCGTTTAACCCATCAAGGCCAATCAGTTCATCCAGCGTCGGCAGGGTTGTAGGGCATTGTGGACAATTCATCGGTTGGTCTGCAATCACTGGAATGAATGGATGGGTACCGCGACAGTCCGACGACCATCGGATCCCGGCTTGGTCGAGATGCATGAATGCATGGTCATTCATCTGCCAGCCCGCCGCGCCATGAACCTGGGCGGGGACGCCAAAGATCTCCAAAAATCGTTGCTCGGCCTTAACCATCTGCGCTTCGGTCCAACGAGGGGTGGCCTGAGAAACGCCATCTTGCCAGGCGATATGGTCCCAGGTATGAATTCCCACCTCAAACCCCGCCTTCTGGGCTGCACGCATTACCTCGGCAGAACGCAGGCCGATATCGGGGCCTGGCAATAGGGTGCCATAGAGTAACGTCTTCAATCCATAATGTTCCAGCACCGAGGTGCGTTGAACCTTGCCCAAAAAACCTTTTCGAAACACGCGCTTGATGGCGCGGCCCGTATGGTCAGGCCCTAAACTGAACAGAAAAGTGGCGTTGGCCCGGTGTGACTGAAGTAGTGTTTGCAGGCGCGGAACGCCTTCCTGGGTGCCGCGTAGCGTATCTACATCAATTTTTAAAGCAAGCTGTTTCATCCCGTGACTATCGCCAATTTTTAGAGTCGAAGCAACCCCTCCGGCATGATAGAATGGAGGGCTTGAATCTAACCCGGTTGAAACCCATGGCCCGCCAGCTTCGCAACATTGCAATCATTGCCCACGTCGATCACGGCAAAACGACCTTGGTAGACAAACTGTTGCAGCAATCCGGCAC
>JAGWPH010000080.1 GCA_028870615.1 Betaproteobacteria bacterium | reverse complement strand
AGATATCGCTGTATGTCCCCTCTTGTTCAGCATTAAGGCCATTTCCAAAAGCAAAGCCCTTGGTGAATACCACCTCGACCGTCCGCCCGGCATCAATCTCGATTACCGGGAATAATTTTTCGGCGAGGTCAATGTAATACTGGCTGAGCCTGTCGAGTGCTTTGCCTACTCCGGAGCTGATCCCGCTCTTGAATTGCTGCCCTTGGTTGACTGTTGAGGTTGAGCCGAGCGGGCTGATGGATTGTGTGGTCGCGCTATTCTGGAATGCTTGCCCAATTCCTGCGCCAATGCCGGCGAGCAAGGCGTTGGCCAGTATCTGGCCTTGCTTGCTGATGAGCCTGCCGCGCATCCCGGCTTTCCCGTCTTCACCCACCACGTAACCCCTGACTGCCATATCCACCGCCTTGCCATCGCGGCGCACACATGACAGATTTTCAAGTCGGGCAAATGCCCGCTCGGAACTGATGTCGCCATAACTTGATGCCAGGATGAAACATTCCTTGATTTCAAATCGGTAGCGATTGGGCAGGAATGCATTGTCTTGAGTGCGCATCAGAATTGGGTGGGGGTTGGTTTGCGCCTGTCCGCCCGTCGGTGCGTCGAGGCCACCCAGAAGGGCGACGCGCACGAATGATCCGGCTGGCACATAACTCGCCTTTGTGTCCGCTGGTGCCGAGTTCTGTTTCGCTTCCGGCGCAGTGCTGCTAACCTCAAAAGATGCAATCCCGCTATCTTGTTGTGGCGCCGGCACGGGCCGATCTAGCTTGTCTGTTGGCGGCTTTGATCCAGGCAACGGTTGCGATGGTGCTGCCGGAGGCATTGGCGGAAGCGGCGGCAGAATTGATTGTTGCTGTATATTTGTTGGTGATGCGGCTGGTGCCTTCGTTCCCATGTCTGTCATCTGCTGCTTCAAGTCCTTGATGACATCATCCATCTGCTTCATTTGCGCGGCGGATTGCGTCATCCAGACATCTTTGGGGTCAACCGATGATCCGGGCGCCGAAATGTTGGTGGGTTGTTGTTGCGTAGTGGGTGGAGGCAGGACTGACGGTTGGCTATCCCAAAGGGCAACGCTACCCACCACCAGTCCCAGGAATACCGTCCCGGCTCCGCCGAGCATGATGTACTGGCGAGTTCTGGGTGTCAGGCTTGCGAGCTTTTCTGATAATCTGGACATTACTCGCCCTCGCTGATGACGAATACCGCTGTTGAATCTCCGGCTTCCAGCACTAATTTTTCAATCGACACGGCCTGTACACCGTCGCGGTACAAATCTCGCTCATCCATGACGACCTGCTTGTCCGAGGTGTTGGTCAGCAGGTACGCTTCCCCGCGCAACCCTCTTAGATCAAATGTCCTGACCAGCTCGAACCTGACGCCTTTCCACAAGGGAATAAGCTCGCTCTTCGGGTCGCCTTCTCCGTCATGGAGCGCCATAATGGCGCTCAGAATTTCTTCGTTTCGCGGCTCGTTCTTGATGCCACTGGATTGGTGGGCATTGCCTTTGCTACCCCGAATGATGATCGTCTCTGCCGGAATATCTTCTACCTTCAACAGCAGCTTGTAATGCTGGCCCGTGTCATCGGTAATGAAGATGCTCATCAGCGGTTTGTCGGTGGTGGGTTTTAGCCATGCCACACCTGTATCCTGCTCTGGCGTTACCGTAAACATGCCTTCCGTCCCATAGATGCGCTTGATCTTGCGACCGTCCACCTTGAGCAGGGTGGGCTCATTGCGCGATACTGTAGCGGTTGTTGATTCGGTGGGCGACCCCTGAAACAGAATCTGTGCCGCCCCGGCCTGGAAGCTACTTGCCAGCAGTGCCAGCGCCAAACATATCCTGTTCGTTTGTTTCCTTGAATTCACTGACATACAGTCTCCCGTTTAAATACTTGAAGCCGACAACAAACACCGTGCGCCTGGCGTTTGCGCGCTTGTCTCCCACGAAGGTGTCCAGTTCGCCAACAATGGCCACCTTCATCAGTTTTTCATCCGTATTCAGTGTTTGCGCTGTAAAGAGTGTGGACGTGTTGTTTTTGCTCAAAAAGTCGAGCCGCAATGCCATGTCTGCGGCGAGCCGCCCAATGTCGGATGGCGTTGCGTAATGCAGAAACAGTTGCTTCTGGTACTCCCCTGTAGAGGGGGTTATGTTTAATGCCAATCCCGCATACCAGTAGGCCATTTGCTCAAGATAGTTTCTGGATACTTCGTTGCCAGATACCCAGAAACCTTTCTCGATTACCGGTGGAACAATTACCGTCTTCTCCATGTCCAGCGTTTTTTGCAGAACCATTCCCTCAACAAGAATGATGAGCAACAGAACGCCTACGGCCAGTCTGAGAAAAGTGATCTCGCTGGATTTATTGCTGCTCGTGGAAATGTATTTGTCTGAAATCACGGATTAGCCCAAAAAATAGCGTTCGTGTGACAGGGGGGTAACGGCAGTTTTGACAAACATGCTGCTGGGTACCCACCAATAAATTGAGTGGACAGCGAACTTTGCATGTTTGCCTGCTTTGAGTTTGCCGTACTGCCATGCTGCCACGCTGCCGCACACAATCCCGCCGATCATCATCCCCAGGGACACACCAATGCCGATAAGCAGTACGGCTATGATGAATTGGTCTATATCCCACAACAGGAATTGCTCCTGTTTGTCCAATGTGCGCGGAATATAGCCCGTTTCATTCATCGCATTTTCCTCAGATCGTCGCAGTCAAAATGCCGGTGATGATCGTTGGCGTGT
>JAGWPH010000079.1 GCA_028870615.1 Betaproteobacteria bacterium | reverse complement strand
TTGGCTTTGTCTCCCGCCGGTGACAGAAACTCCATCTGGAGCTCATACCATTCTTTGGGGGTCTTGGCTTCGGTCAGTTTGGTCGCGTGGTTGTGGAGCGCTTCGATTTGATTTCGGATGGCCGCCATGTTGGCCTCGGAAACCTTTTCGGTACTGTCCAGCAATACCTTGGACAAGCTCATCAAACGTTCGAAATGGTCCTGCTGCGCCTTGAGCAGTTGCTCTGGGGTCGTGGACATGATGTCACTCCTGGAATGAGAATCGGATGGCGATTCGAGCCAACATACTCCTTTTTTTACGACAATTCTACCTTTGACAAATACCCCATCGTCCCGCAAACAAGCTTCTGCCCGGCCTGCGCACTGCGGCAGGTACGCGGGTCTGCTATAGTTTCCCCTTTAGCTTGAGCCAGCCATCATGCCTCTCGTCAGAATCGAATTGCCCCAGGGCCTCACACCCATCGAAAAACAGGCCCTCTCCGACAGCATTCACCGAGCCATGGTAGAAACTGTTAACGTGCCGGAACAGGACAAATTTCAAATCATCCGCGAACACGAACCGGCAGACCTTGTCATCGCCGAGGAGTACCTGGGCATCAAACACCACGGACCCACCGCCATCGTGCAAATCTTTCTTAACGAAGGCCGCAGCACGGCATTAAAGCAGGCGCTCTACCAACGCATCGCTGAAAGTTTCCCGCAACACACCCCGATTCGAATCGCAGATGTGATCATCAATCTGGTGGAAGTCAAAAAGGAAAACTGGTCGTTTGGAAACGGGCTGGCCCAGTACGCTGGTCAGTAGCCCAATCCGGTAAAGATTGCACCGATCGCCCCCGAACCCAGTACCACAGCCCAAGTCGGGACCCCTGGCCGTGCATACAGCAGATAGAATGCCAGCAGGGCAAGCGCCGCCATCAGGCCGTTGACCGTCAAGCTCACCCCACTCCCTACCACATGCCCCAGCGCCTGCAGCGCAAGGTGCGCTATCAACCCCACGACAGCCGCTGAAATAGCCATCAGGGAGGCGCCAACATTGGGCAGGTGACGGGTTCTTTCCACCCAGGGCGCACCCACCAGAATGGCGAGAAAGCCAGGCAGGAAGGTGTACCATACCGCCACCAACCCACCTATCAGCGCATACCCGTCGCGCGTCCAGTCCAACAGATGCAAATGATTCCAACTGGAAAGATAGCCCACGAATGCCACGATCATGATCAGCGGACCGGGGGTCGTTTCACCCAGCGCCAAGGCGTCCATCATTTGCGTGGTAGTGATCCATCCATAGTCATGTACGGCGCCCTGCCATACATAAGGCAACACGGTATAGGCCCCTCCAAAAGAAAATAGCGCTGTACCGGTATAGAACAATCCTAACTTGCGAAACCAGTCTCCCTGCTGACCCAATCCGTACGCCAATCCCAGGGGCAGCAGCCACAAACCGAACCCAACCAGCAGCACGCGCAGGACGCTCAATGGAAATGTCCTGAAAGCCGGAATCTCCGACCCATTGGCCATGTCAGCAGGCAAATAGTGCGTGCGCCAGATCCATCCCGCCACTCCAGCGGCGCCAATGATCAAAACAAACGGTGCATGGATAAAAGACAGGCCCGCAGCGGCGCAAGCGGTCCACACATGAATGTCCTGACGCAAACTTTTTTTGCCAATGCGTACGGCCGCCATCACGATCAGGGCCAGCACTGCGGGTTTAAGACCCATGAAGAATCCTGCCACACCAGGAATCTGACCGTAATGCACGTAGATCGTAGCAAACCCCAGGAGTATCGCAATGGAAGGCAAAATGAACAACAGGCCAGCGGCCAGCCCGCCACGCACGCCATGCAACAACCAGCCCAGATAAGTGGCCAGTTGTTGGGCTTCAGGCCCTGGCAAGAGTACGCAATAGTTCATGGCGTGCTGAAAGTGGGCTTGATCCACCCAACGCTTCCGCATGACAACGTCCTCATGCATCATCGCAATTTGCGCCACAGGCCCGCCAAAACTGGTCCAGCCCAACCGATGCCAGTAGCGCAACGCTTCCCCGAACGTGGGGGAGACCAGTGGAGTGGCGTTCACAACAGGGTGGGTGCTACAGCCGGACTAATGTGGAACGAGGGCCGGAGGGCTGGTGGGGTTGCCATAGAAATCAAGCCAGCGTTTGGCCTTGAAATCATAGAGCTTGCACAGATGAGCCGTCTTGAAGTACCAATTCCAGGAAAAATTTTGAATGATAATGCGGCCGGGAAGATGGGTTTCCAGAAACTTCTGGGCTTCTTTGAGGCGGTACATCGGAATACCCATGTCCAGATGGTGCGCGGTATGCTCCATGATGTGGTGCATCAATGCCCCCACCTTGAAGCGGAAAATCAGGTGAACCGTCGTCGTGACAAACGGCTGGGCACGAACCCACTCCGTTTTGTTGTCATACCAGGCTACGGCGGTGTGCGTATGGTGCGCGTACACCACGAAGCCGATCATAAAATTCCAGAACAAGAAGGGCGCCACAAAACCAGCCCCCACGGTCAGCCATACCGATTGCCCCGTGGTAAACGCGCATGCCGTCAGCGTTCCAATCCATATCAGAGCAAACACCGTAACCAGCAGGCTGTCCCAAAAAAATGCCTTGCGGCGCGCACCCATGTAGGTTTTGCTGGGAAAGTACATGCGCAACCACCACATTTCGATGAAGTAGTACAACCCGGGGGCCCAGCCGCTGCGATACAGGCGCTCCAGCAGACGGCGCCCCGGAGATAGCGCCTCAAACTCTTCCACGGAAAGCGGTGCCCAGACGAAATCAAACCCTTTCAGGTTGGTCTGACCATGGTGTACCAGGTTATGTCCGATATCCCACAGGCTGTAGGGCGTGAGAGACGGTAGGAAAGCAATGCGCCCGAGGATCTTGTTGAGCAGCCGGAACGGTGTAAAGCTTTGATGGCAGGCATCATGGCCCAGAATGAACAGGCGGCCAATGATGAATCCGGCCACCAGCCCCATGCCGATCTTGGCCCAGGGCGAAGTCAACAATATCGTGGCTCCAATGGCTCCGAAAAACAGGGCAAAGTCAAACATCAGCAACAACAGAGGCAGCCACGTGCTCTTGGAGCACAGGGGGATCAGCCAGCCACGGACAACCTTGCGTCCAGGAAACGGGGCGCCAGGAGCCACAACCGGTATTTCAGCCGGATCGATGAGAGAGGTTTCAGTTGTCATTTTTAATAACGTACAGTCTAAAGTGTCAGTTACAAAGTCACGCTATTTTAACCCAATCAGCTAAAATGCGTTTCCCGTTCCAGATTCCGACCCATGCCCCTGTTCCCCCCTCTTAACCCCCCCATCACTCACTGGGCTGGGCAACGCGTCTGGATCATCGGCGCTTCTAGCGGCATTGGCGCGGAAACTGCGCTGTTACTGGCAGAGCGGGGGGCCTGGGTAGCGCTTTCAGCGCGTCGCAGTGACGCCCTGGAAGCGCTTCGTGCACGTTTTGCTCCAGGTGCTGGCGCAGCGGCAACCGTGCTGCCCCTTGACATCACGGATCCTGCCGCAGTGGATCGCGCCGCCCAGACTCTTCTCGCGCGCTGGGACGGACTGGATCTGGTGCTGATCGCTGCAGGGATGTACGACGCGTTGCGCGCGTCTTCGTTCAATGCAGCGCACCTGCCCGTGCTACGCATGGTCATGGATGTCAACCTGATGGGAACCTATCATGTCCTGGCGGCAACATTACCCCTCCTCACTCGCCAGGGGCGAGGCGGCATCGCCATCATCAGCAGCGTGGCCGGTTACAACGGCCTGCCGCGCGCCCTGGCCTATGCCCCCAGCAAGGCAGCCCTCAACAACCTGTGTGAAGGACTGTATTTCGAGCTGCGCCCCCTGGGTCTTGCGGTGTACCGTATCTGCCCTGGCTTTATTGCCACTGCCATGACTGCGGGAAACAACTTCACCATGCCTGCCCTGCTCCCGGCCAAAGCTGCTGCAAGCGAAATCGTCAATGGCATGGAGCGTGGGGAATTCGAAATCCACTTCCCCAAACGCTTCACCTATTTTCTCAAAGTCATGAGCTGGCTGCCTCGACGACTGTACTTTATCCTGTTGCGCATGGGTTCCCGGCAGGTCTGAAAGCCGCGTCATTCCTGAGGTGTTGACGACCCCCACAAAAAGGGATAATTTGCGACAAAACCACAAGATATTGTGGTTTTGTGATGTTCTTCACTAAAACAATAACCATATCAGGGGGCTCATGCTTACTGCCGTCAAAGCCACGCAACACACCGCCCAGGAAGTGGCCATGCAACCTGTCTCCACAGACATCTGGGATAAAAAATACCGCCTCAAGAACAAGCAAGGACAACCCATCGATCTGGAGATTGATGACACCTACCGACGTGTGGCCAAAGCCCTGTCGGATGCCGAGGCCACGCCCGAAAAACGCGCCTTCTGGAACGAGCGCTTCCTGTGGGCCTTGCGCCAGGGCGCCATTCCCGCCGGGCGCATCACCTCGAATGCCGGCGCGCTGGAACATAAACCTGCCACCAGCACCATCAACTGCACGGTCTCTGGCACCATCGAAGACAGCATGAACGGCATTCTGGAAAAAGTACACGAAGCCGGCCTCACACTCAAAGCCGGTTGCGGCATCGGCTACGAATTTTCTTCGCTGCGCCCCAAGGGCGCGTTTGTGGCAGGCGCAGGGGCCTATACGTCTGGCCCCCTGTCCTTCATGGACATCTATGACAAGATGTGTTTCACCGTTTCGTCGGCTGGCGGTCGGCGCGGTGCACAAATGGCCACTTTCGACATCTCCCACCCTGACGTAATGGACTTCATCAAAGCCAAGCGAGAGGCGGGCCGATTGCGGCAATTCAACCTGTCCTGCCTCATCACGCGCGAATTCATGGAAGCCGTGAAAGCCGACGCGGACTGGCGTCTCGCCTTTCCCATCACGCAAGCTGAAGTGGAGAGCGATGGCATCAACCTCACCCTGGCGACTGACATCGTGTGGCGCGAGTGGCCGGTCAAGAACAAGTACGTCACCCGCGAGGACGGGCGCGTGGCCTGTCAGGTGTACAAAACCCTTAAGGCACGTCGGCTGTGGGACGTCATCATGACCTCCACCTATGATTATGCCGAACCGGGATTCATCCTGATCGACCGCGTCAACGAAATGAATAACAACTGGTGGTGTGAAAATATCCGCGCCACCAATCCCTGTGTCACTGCCAACACCTGGGTGATGACGACCGAGGGAGCGCGCCGCGTGGCCGATCTCACCGGCCTGCCGTTCACTGCACTGGTTGATGGCGTGCCCTATCGCACCAGCGCAGTGGGCTTTTTCAAGACCGGCCTCAAATCCGTCTATCAACTGGCCACTCAGGAGGGTTTCAAACTGCAGCTCACTGGGGACCATCGTGTGCTGAAGGCTACGGGGCACGACCGCCAGGAGACTGCCTGGGTTGAAGCCCGCGATCTTGTCCCGGGAGACGCCGTCGTCCTGAACAACCATCGCGAAGTCTCGGGCTGGGCGGGGTCAGGCACGGCACACCAGGGGTATCTGTTGGGACTTCTGGTAGGTGACGGTGTTTTAAAACAGGAACAGGCTGTCCTGTCGGTCTGGGAACATGCTGGCGCCGAATCGATTCGCCAGGCCGTCACCGATGCCGCGACGACGCTGAAGAAACGTGCTGATCATCAACAAGGCTGGCAACGCGTGGCGGGTCGTAACGAGTATCGCTTCCAGTCAGCCAGTCTGCGGGCCCTGGCCTTGACCTATGGCATGGGCCACGAACAAACCGTGACCCCTGAGATCGAAGAAGCCTCGTCTGCATTTTACGTGGGCTTTTTGCGCGGGCTGTTCGATGCCGATGGCTCGGTGCGGGGCACCCCGGACAAGGAGTGCAGCGTGCACCTCACCCAGTCCAATCAACCGTTGCTGGAAGCCTTGCAGCGCATGCTGGCGCGTTTGGGGATCATCTCCACCCTCTGCCCCAACCGCAGCGACATCCAATTGAAAGGCCTCCCTGACGGGAAAGGGGGGTTCAAGGATTATCTGATTCAGGCGCAACATGAACTGGTCATCGCCAATGACAATCTGGTCCGGTTTCACGATCACATCGGCTTTGCCGACCAGGCCAAACAGAATCACCTCACCCGGTTGATCGCCCAATACCGTCGTAATCCCCATCGCGAAAGTTTTGTGGCCACGGTCAAATCGCTCTCGCCGTGCGGAACAGATTACGTCTATGACGTCCAGGTGCCTGG
>JAGWPH010000078.1 GCA_028870615.1 Betaproteobacteria bacterium | reverse complement strand
GTTGCCAAGGCGGTTCTCTGGTTGCTTTCTGAAGATGCCTCTTATACGACAGGGGCTTTTATTGATGTTTCAGGTGGCCGATAACCTCCCATCCCAGTCACAAACGGCCGATAAGTGACATTCTCTGGATTGATTGGAGACGCCCATGCTTAAAGGAAGTTGCCTGTGTGGTGTTATGGCCTACGAAATACATTCGGACCTTGGACCCATCGTCATGTGCCATTGCTCGAGATGCCGGAAAGCCAGTGGCTCCGCATTTGCTACAAACGCAGCGGTCAACACGAAGGATTTCAAGCTGACGAGTGGCGAGGGATTTATGGCGGAATTTGAATCGTCCCCGGGCGTGTTCCGTGTTTTTTGCGGAAATTGCGGCTCTCCGCTTTACAGCAGGCGCCAGATCACGCCGGAAATCATCCGGCTGCGCATCGGCACACTCGATACGGCAATTGAGGGCAAGCCGTCAGCCCATGTTTTTGTTGGCTCAAAAGCCGAGTGGCATGAGATATGCGATGATTTGCCGCAACATTCTGAAAGACCCTAGGGCTGCACTCGGTCAGGCCAGTATCCAAACCGTGCCCCAACATCCTGTCAGCCCAACGCCGGGTAGTCCGTATATCCCTTGGGTCCAGGCGTATAGAATGTGCTCATGTCCGGCGCATTTACTGGCGCACCGGTTTTCCAGCGGGTAACCAGATCCGGATTGGCGAGAAACGGCCGTCCCACTGCAATCAGATCGCATTTGTCCGCGGCGAGATCGCTTTCGGCTCGCGCGGCGTCATAGCCACCGGAAAGGATCAGCTTGCCCTTAAATGTACTGCGGAACATCTTTTTGATTGACTCAGGCACCGGCGGCGCCCCCATGGGTGAGTGATCGACCAGGTGTATGTAAACCAGCCCGTGCGCATTGAGTTGTTGCGCAAGATACGTGTAATCTGTTTCCATAGCGTCATACAGCGGCATGTCGTTGAACACCCCGAACGGTGACAAACGTATGCCGACCTTGTTTTTACCGATGGCATTGATTACAGCATCGGCGACCTCAAGTACGAACCGTGCACGATTCCCGATCGAGCCTCCGTAGCGATCTGTGCGTTGATTCGAGTTTGGACGGATGAACTGCTCAAGTAAATAGCCGTTTGCTCCGTGTAACTCAATACCATCGAATCCCGCAGCCACCGCATTCTTTGCGGCCTGGGCGAATTCCCCAATGGCGGTTTTGATGTCAACTTCGGACATGGCTTGCGGAGTTGCATTCGGTTTCATACCCTCGGCATCGGTATACATATCGCCAACCGCAGCTATCGCCGACGGGCCTAACACACGCGCACCCGCAGGCAGATTGAGCGGATGACCGATGCGCCCACAATGCATGAGCTGCATGAACATTTTGGCGCCCTTGGCATGAACCGAATCGGTAATGCGCCTCCATCCGGCGACTTGCTCCGCAGAAAAAATTCCAGGAATACGGGGATAGCCCAGGCCATTCGGTGAAGGGGATGTGCCTTCCGTGATGACAAGGCCAGCAGTCGCCCGTTGCGTGTAATACGTCACCATCAGCTCATTTGGAACGTTGCCAACAGCACGATTGCGCGTCAAGGGGCACATGACCAAATGATTCTGTAGCGTGAGCGACCCCAGGGTGGCTTCCGTAAATAGCAATGACATGATGATTCCTAATGGGATATGAAGAGGGTGGGGTTACGGTGCTGATTCACCGGACAATATATACCAAATCAAGTGTTCCACGGTGCTTAATGCCCATTCCGGCCTGCTGCCTTCCTCGGAAGCGGCCATTCAGGGTGAAGATGGGGTTGCCGTGAGTGGGAAGTTCACCCATGGAACGGATCAGTCCTTTTTTTCCTGATTTTCTCCGCCATCCTCTTTTTTGTCGTCGCTGCGTTCCCCGGTGGTGGCCACGAAGATAATCGCTCCCAGAAAAAGCAAAGTTAAAATAGTCTCAATCATCGATGCCTCTTTTTTTAAGATGAACTGGCGGCCTTTTCAAAAGGTAGTCAAGCAACACCGGGGCGGCCAGAGCAGGTACTCAGTACGAAGGCTCATTTTGAGCCTCCTTAGCATGACGGTCTGTAGCGTCTCGGGCAATTGCCACTGACCCCCGTATGATCCCCGACGCGTCTTTCACCATTCCAAAGGTTAAGTCCACGTAGAGTTTACTACCGTCCTTGTGAACCGATCGAGTTCGCAATACACGCCCTGCATGGACGGTATGGCCGGTTCCCATGGCTTTGTAAAAACCATTCCAGTGCGCATTTCGAAAACGCTCTGGAATGATGACATCCAGGCTTTTTCCCAGGACCTCTGTGGCTGTGTATCCAAAAATTGTCTGGGCAGCCTGGTTCCAGACCCGAATAATTCCATCATGATCGGCAAAAATCACACCATCCGGTGATTGATCGAGGATATTTTCGAATGAAACCGCCGTTTCATTGCCCGGATCGTCATCCATTCGCATGACCGGTCACTCCAGTTTTGAGGTGAACACAGCCCAATCCGGCAAAATAAAGTCACCCTGCATGGACTGCAATTCCGCTCGATGCAGGCGCGCCAGCCGTTCCAGATACTGCATTCCTTTGCCTGTAAGTCTCACTTCCACGCACCGCTTGTCGCTTGTGCTGGCGTCACGCTTCACCAGTCCCATGTGCTCGCAACGGGATATCAGCGACACCACACCATGATGTTTCGCCTGCAGGCGTTCCGCGAGTTCTCCCACCGTTGCCCATTCCCGGCCTGGAAAGCCTTTGATCTGGAGCATCAGCAAGTACTGCAGCATGGTGAGCCCTTGTTGCCGTGTTACGTCTTCACTGAAGCGCAGAAACCGGCGCAACTGATATCGAAATTGCGCAAGCTGTTCATAGTTGGCTTTGGATAGCCTTTTCGAATGTGTCGTGGTGTCTACGCCTTTCATGGGCATTTTATATCACGTTGTGATATATTACTCAAGGTGGCGCAGGGTGGAGCAACTCATGAACATGCCGGACGATATCAAACAATTCAGGAAATTACGACGGGCAGAACTCCTGGCGCAACGGCTGGCGATTACGAATGATCAATATCGCCAATGGAATGCTTCCATAACCCGACTGCTGATCGGGGGTTTTCCGTTCTTGCAACGGATGACCATAGGGCTTTACTGGCCCTATAAGGGTGAGTTTGACCCCAGGTTTGCAATACGTGAATATCGGAAGGGAGGGGCCATCGCCGCCCTCCCGATCGTGATTCAAAAAGCAAAGCCACTACAATTCCGCGAATGGTGGCCTGGAGTCCCCGTAACAAAAGGCATGTTTGACCTGCCGGTCCCCGACGGAACTGCCGTTCTTCAACCCAATGCCTTGTTGATACCACCCATCGGCTTTGATCTAAAGGGGTACAGGTTGGGCTATGGGGGAGGGTATTTTGACCGGACCCTCGCCAACATTACCCCCCAGCCGCTCAAGATCGGCGTTGCGTTCGAACTTTCCCGAATGGAAACAATTTACCCACAGCCCCACGACATACCTATGGATTTCGTTGTGACCGAAACTGCGATACATTATGTAAGCCCTGGCGGCCTGATTTCACTTCGAGAGCCCAAAGAAGCGGCTCAGATTGCGGAGCAAATCATACGAGAGCGTGACTCAGTGCACCAGTATGCTTCACCACCTTGCTATGCCAATGAACTGGATCCCAATTATTGGGGTACCTGACCGCCGGTAACCTGTTTGTCGAGCCAGGACAATCACCTTCCAATCATGAATGAAGCGCCTCTTCCCCCTGCCGGATCTGCACTTTGGAATTTGGGGTTTCGCCCGTTTTACTTGCTGGCATCACTATTCAGCGCCGTCAGCGTGCTGCTCTGGGTTGCGCAGTTCTCGGGTTACCTTGCCGCGCCGTACTTGCATGGTCCGATATGGCACGCTCATGAAATGCTGTTCGGATACACGACCGCAGTTATTGCGGGATTTCTGTTGACTGCCGTGCGTGTATGGACGAACCAACCGACACCGAGCGGCTTGCACTTGATGGCATTGGCAGCACTCTGGGTCGCTGGCAGAGTATTGGTGCTGACACCGTTCACCATGACAACAGCCTTGATCGACGCCTCCTTCCCTGCCGCAGTAGCGCTGGCGATTGGCATTCCTTTGCTGCGATCGCACAACGTGCGTAACTATTTTTTCGTCGGGTTGCTGGCACTGATGAGTGTTCTAATTCTTGCGGTCCACCTGGCATTACAGGGGGAAATTGAATTTCCCCCACGTCTGGGTCTGCAGCTTGCGCTGGACCTGGTGCTGTTTATCATGGCGGTCATGGGTGGTCGCGTGATTCCGATGTTTACCAACAATGGTATCCCTGGCGCCAATGCAATACGCCGTCCCCTGGTGGAAAAATTGGCGCTCGGATCTGTCATTTTGTTGTTCGCAGCAGACTTGCTGCAATTTCCGCACACCATCGTCGCCATGGTTGCGCTGGTC
>JAGWPH010000077.1 GCA_028870615.1 Betaproteobacteria bacterium | reverse complement strand
TTTGCATTACTGGGTGGAATTGCGTTCTGGTTTGTTCAGGGGGCAATACCCGAGGAAACGCACAAGGTGTTCATACATTGGAAGCCCACGGTGCTGTACTGGACACTGACTGTCATTTTTTTGGGTGCCCCCTTTCTGGGATGGGACTACCCTGCCAAGTGGATTTTTGCATCCGGTTTGCCATTAGCAAACAAGCAATGGTCTTGGCTTAATCAAATTCTGGCGTTTATATATGCTGTACTGGGTGGCATAAACTTGCTGGTGGTGTACAACCTGGGCGAAGAGGACTGGGCCAGCCTCAAAGAAGGCTGTTACATGAATTTGATTATAATCGTGCTGGTCCGGCTGAATTTTGTTTGGCTTCCGATTCTCAAGGACATCACAGTATTTTTGTACCGATTTGTAAGCCGGTTTATTTGAGCCAGCACGCTGAAACCGATGGGAGACATGATTCAATGAGCACTGCAACATCATGAAGTACCGAAAGCACCATTTCTCACGGACATGCGTTATTTGGGGTAGTTTGCTTGCCACCGCGCTCGCTGTGTTCGTGGCCTCTGCTGCTGAGGATCCGACGCAATCGATCCCTCCACCCGTGACCGGCAGCCGGAAAGCGCCGACACCTTCTTGGGGGAAACCGCTACCCTACCCGGTCGTGATTGCCGATCGCCGCAATAATCGGCTCATAGAAGTGGCACCCGACAAGCAGATTATCTGGCAGTTCGGCTCGCCAAATCTGAAGATCTATCACGACAATGATGATGTGTACTTCTCGCCTGATGGCCGCCTGCTGGCCATCAGCGAAGAGGATAACCAGGACATCCACCTGATCGACTACGACCGTCGCGAACTGGTTTGGAGCTATGGCGTTCCCGACGTAGCCGGCAGCGCCCCCGGATATTTGAACTTTCCGGATGATACCCACGTGATGGATGATGGAACCATCCTGGTTGCTGACATCCGCAATTGTCGTGTCCTTTTCCTGGACCGCGAGACGGCAAAAATAAAGACCCAGTGGGGTAGTCCCAGCCGCAATGACAGGAACTGGAGCAAAGATCCCAATTGCCGCCACGATCCTCCCCGATTCCTTGGACTACCCAATGGCGTGGTCGAACTGGAGGGGGGTGACATTCTGCTCACCGAGATCACGGGTGCCTGGATCTCGCGCCTGACCCGCGACGGCAAGCTCGTTTGGTCCATGCAGGCATTTGGAATGCACTATCCGTCCGATGCAATGCCGACCCACGACGACCAGGTGATCGTGGCCGACTATAGCAAGCCGGGCCGCGTGATCATATTTGATCCGAAGAAGCGCAAGGTGACCTGGGACTACTTTGCCAAAGATGGCGAGGCGATGCTGAACCATCCTTCGTTAGCTCAGGAACTGCCCAATGGTGATGTGATCTTGAACGATGACTACCGGCACCGGGTCATCGTCATAGACCGCCAGACCAAACAGATTATCTGGCAGTACGGCGTCACTGACCATCCGGGCAGCGGACCGGGCCAATTGAACAACCCGGACGGCATCGACATCGACGTATTTCGGGACTGGCGCACAGGCGCCGCATCGACGAAGCACTGACAACCGCACGAGAGGGGTTGGTTTTAGGGTGTGCGCGTCAAAAACTTTCGAGTACTGTACGCCGATTTAACGGCTGGATCGCACGGCCATTGTCGGAAAATAATTCGTGGTAACGCGCTAGTTGCGCAGCCGAAAGTTCAAGAGGCTGCTTCAGGACAATCCAGTCAACCCCCTCAGTGCAAGGCGGGGATGTCAGAGAACCCTGATAACGGTAGTAACCCCTGCTTTGCGGCAGCAAGCGGTTGGCATCGATTGTCGTGGTGCCTTCTTGCATGTGATCACCATCGGCATGCGCTGGAATGAGTGGCAACAGGAAGGCCAACTGCGGGTTCTCTGCGCCAATGCGAAACAGCACCTCGACTACCAATAACTGTCCGGACTGGCTCTTGTGCAGCAGGTGGGCAGCCATGGGAAACACCTCACCTGCAATACGGTCGCTGCCGGGTGTATGGAAGTGAATCTGCTGCAGCGTGTAGCGCTGTGAGCCTATGTATAGCAGATTGCCTGTGTCGAAGCGCACGCGTGCAGTATGGCCATCGTTGGCAATCTTCAGAGGTACGGCATGGTAATCAAATTTCAAAACCGGCAGGTTTTGCCGCGTTGTGGTAGTGATGTCGATCGGTGACTGTCTGTTTCCGCTGTCGCAGGTGGTGGCCCAAGAAATGGTGGCAAATAGCAACAGTGGCACCGCAAGAAATTTCATATTCTTTGAAAGGCCCTCAATAGGGTTTCAATTCTGCGCCGTCTGGATCCAGCGAATGGCGCCAGAACTGGTCCTCGCGCGAGAAAAGGCGATAGGTCCCGCGCGGCCCCCAACTGCCTGCCTGATAACCGTTAATGAACTCGCGCTCCATGGACCACACCTTAATCACCGGATCGACCACCCGCCAGGCTGCCTCGACCTCGTCTATGCGGAGAAAAAGCGAATGATCACCTTGCATGACATCCAGCAGCAACTCTTCATAGGCATCATAATCCACTTCCTCTTCCTGACGGTAGGTGGCATCCAGACTGATGGTCCGGGTTTGCAAATCCAGCCCTGGCATCTTGACCTGTACTTCCATTCGGAGGCTGTCATTGGGCTGAATGCCCAGCATGAT
>JAGWPH010000076.1 GCA_028870615.1 Betaproteobacteria bacterium | reverse complement strand
TGCACGAGGCGTTGTTCGCGGTCCATTCCAGTCATCTCGCCGATGCGGAAACGGAAATGGTGCCAGTGGGACTGCGCCAGGTAATCCAGTGCGTGCAGGTCCAGATCCATGCTGCCTGCAGCGATTTCATGCAGGTGGGGTTTCCAGAAATGCGTGCGTGATTTCTCGATCAGCGTGATCTGGGCCAGACCTTTTCGACCCAGGGAGTCACCCAGGCCGGTGGCCAGTTCCAGTCCTCCGGCGCCACCCCCTACAATAACGATTTGATGCATGCTAAAGGTCCATGTAAAAGCGGGGTCAGGCCTCAATTCTAATTAAAATTTGGGCGTGCCCCCACTTTTTTGAGGCCCGATCCCGTTTTTCTTCTTTTTTTCTGAGAGAATCAGACTCTGTACACGATTTAAATTTTAACTACCATGTCCCTCGTCAATGCCCGCCAGTCTTTGATCGCCACTGCCCGTCAGATGGAAGCCCTGCATCTGAATCACGGCGCCACTGGAAACCTCAGCCTGCGCGACCGCGAAGGCTACTGGATCACCCCTTCCGGCATTCCTGCTACCGAAATGACAGCCGAGGACATCGTCTGGATGGGTTTTGACGGCACGATCCGGGGCCGCCGCGAACCATCCAGCGAATGGATCATGCACCGCGAGATTCTGGCGGCCTATCCGGAACATCAGGCCGTCCTGCATGCACACGCGCCCAATTGCACGGCGCTTGCCTGTCTGGAACGAGAGCTCCCGCCATTCCACTACATGATTGCCATCGCGGGCGGTGATTCCGTCCGCTGCGCTCCCTACCATACCTTTGGCACTCCGGCACTGGCACAGTCTGCAGTCACGGCCTTGAAGGATCGGCATGCCTGCCTGTTGTCCCACCATGGGCTAATCACCGCAGCGGATTCCCTCTCGGCCGCCTTGGGTGTTGCGGTAGAAGTGGAAGCTCTTTGCGAGATTTATTTCAAGGCCTTGACTGTCGGTGAACCGCCACGACTGAACGCTGCGCAGATGACCGAGGCGCTGGAAAAATTCAAGGGTTACGGAGAAAAAAGCGTGCCCCACCTGTTGCCATGAACGCAACCCCATCCATCCTTCCCGTCATCCTGTGCGGTGGCAGCGGCACACGGCTGTGGCCCCTGTCGCGTAAATCCTTTCCCAAGCAGTTTGTACCATTGATCGGGGACAAAAGCCTGCTGCAGCTCACGCTGGAGCGTGTGCGCCCCCTCTCCGACACCCCCCTCGCCCTCTCCTCAGAGGAGTACCGATTTCTGGTGCAGGATGCGGCCGACGCGGCCGGCGTGGTGGTGCAGCAACTGCTGGAACCCGTGGGGCGCAATACGGCAGCCGCCCTGGCCGTGGCCGCCCTGTCGCGTACCCAACGCGAGACGCTGCTGCTGTTTTTACCAGCAGATCATCACATTCCTGACCATGCCGTCTTTTTAAACACCGTCACACAGGGGGTCGCTACGGCCGAAGCAGGGTTTATCGTCACCTTCGGCGTTGTGCCGACATTTCCAAGCACGGCCTATGGTTACATTGAAAGCGGTGGGGATCAGACCTCACAAGTGAGGTCTGATCCCAGTGTCCCTGTCCGCCGCTTTATTGAAAAACCAAATGCCGGGCTCGCACAGCAACTGCTGCTGCAGGGTAACTGTTTCTGGAATGCCGGCATTTTTCTTACCCAGGCGGGCACGCTCATCGACGCCCTGCAACAGCACGCGCCGGACATTCTGGAAGCAGCGCGCGCAGCCCTACAACAAAGTACCACGGATGGACTGTTTACACGCCTCGACCGTAACAGTTTTGAACGCTGCCGCAGCCAGTCCATCGACTATGCCGTGCTGGAACACCATAACCGGGTTGCCATGGTTCCCTTTCACGGGGCCTGGAGCGATGTGGGCAGCTGGAATGCCGTGGCTGAATTGGTACCGCCTGACCAGGACGGCAATCGCATTTTGGGACAGGGTCATGTGCGCCAGTGCAGTGACACTTATATTCACGCGCCCCATCGCCCCGTGGTGGCTCTTGGAACCCATCATCTGCTTATCGTGGATACGCCCGATGCGCTTCTGGTGGCCCACCCTGATCATGCTGAATCTGTCCGCCAGGTGGTGGCGCAACTGGAACAGGAAGGCGTAGCAGAAGCCACGACCCAGCGCAGAGTGCCCCGACCCTGGGGCGTGTTCGATTCCATTGATCGCGGTGAGCGGTTTCAGGTTAAGCGCATCACCGTCAAACCGGGCGCGCGTCTGTCCCTGCAATTACATCACCATCGGGCCGAGCACTGGGTGGTGGTCAAAGGCACCGCACAAGTCACGCGCGGCGAAGACGTGTTTCTGTTGCACGAAAACCAGTCGGTCTACATTCCGTTGGGGGTGAAGCATCGACTGGAAAATCTCACGAGCGAATCTCTCGAAATTATCGAAGTCCAGTCCGGGCTTTATTTGGGAGAAGATGACATCGTTCGCTTCGAGGACGGCTACGGGCGAAGCTAGTTTGACTTGGCCAGTTGCGAGATCTGTGCCACCCAGGGTTCCCAGACATTTTCAGTCACCGGCACAGCAGAGAGAAGGCGCGCCTGGGCACGCAATACCCCGGTAGCATAACTAAGATAATCGCCGGCACGACGGGCGATCAAGATGTCAGCCTGAGCCACATCGCCCCAAGTGCGCACGCCCGATTTCAGCCCCATCTCTGCGGCCCGTTTTTGCTCCTGCGCTGCCGTGATGAGAAGCTCGGCGCTGCGCGCACGTTCCAGACTGGCTTCGGCAGAGAACCAGTCCGACTCTACCTGAGTGGTCAATTTGAGCTGTTGTGCGCGCAGGTCTTCGCTGGAGGCATTGGCTGCATATTCAGCCTGGCGTTGGGTCGCGGTCAACCCGCCACCGTCATACAGCGGAATGTTGACCTGGACCCCGGCGCCCAACACGGTATACCGCTGATTGATGGTGAATACCGTGTCGTTTTGGGCCCAGGCCTTGGAAGCCACCAGATCCACGGTCGGCAGGCGGTCTGCCCGCGCCTGTTCGGCGCGTTTTTTGTTGACCTGTTCAGCCGCTTGGGCCGCAAGGATCTCCGGATTGGTGGCCGCCACGACTTGTTGCAATTCCTCCGAATTGGCTACAGGAAGATGCACCTGGCGATAATCCGGCAAGTGCATCTCGCGCATGTCCGCGGCATCCATCCCGGCCAAACGCTTGAAAGTCTGCTCGCGGCTGCGCTGATTGATTTCGGCTTCCAGAAGTTGCGATTTTGCCAGTTCATTCTGGGCATGGGCTTCCACTGCGGCATCCTTGGTCCCGTCCCCCGCCTTGAGACGCTTGTCAGCCTGTTCAGCAGCATAACCTGTGGTCTTGACCGTCTCCCCATAAATACGCCGCAGTTCTACAGCTGAGAGCACATCCAGCCAGGCATTGGTGGTGCGCAACCAAAGGTCGCTGCGTGCCGAGGCCAGTTTTTGAGTCCCATATTCCGATTGCAACTGGCCGATGTCATAACCCATCCAGTCGCGTGGATGGTACAGGCCCTGACGCAAGGAAAACTGGTTGTTGTAGGCGTTGACCAGATAGCTCGCGCCGACCGCGCCAGCAGAAGCTTCCTGTTTGACGCCTTCCTCGATTTTCTGGACCAGGCTCTGGAAACTGGTTTGAGGCAACAGCTTGGCCCGGGCGATGGCGATATTCTCAAAGGCCGCATCGCGATTGGCTTGTGCCGATGCAAGCGTCGGATCATTTTTCTCCGCTGAAGCAATAGCTGCGTCGAGATCCATGGCTTGCACCAGAGACAGCGGCCCCAGCATCAATCCGGTCAACACGCAAAAGGATAGCCGTCTCATACTAGCGTTCCTTGAGCGAAAGAGCAGCCCGGTCTTCGATGGGCTTGATGAGATAATTCCAGAAGGTGCGCGAACCGGTCTTGATGATGACTTCGGCAGGCATACCCGCCTGCAGCGTTTCCCCATTCAACAACTTTGACGAGTCGGGAGCGAGTTCGATGCGGGCCGTGTAATAGGAAATTTCCGGCCGTTGCGGGTCCTGAAAACGATCCGGCGACACCCACTGCACGACACCGTTCAATACTGGCGTAGTACGCTGATTAAGAGCCGACAGACGCACATCGGCGGTAAGGCCGGCATGGATCTTGTCAATCAAGTGGGTGGGAATCTGCACTTCGAGCACCAGCTTGTCACCGGCAGGCTCAATCTCCATGATTTTGCTGCCGGGTTGAATCACCCCGCCAACGGTATACACCGACACGCCCATGACCGTCCCCGCCACTGGCGCGCGGATGTCGGTGCGCAGGTTTTCCTCACGCGCCACCTTGATCTTGGATTCGGCATCATCGTACTGCCGCTGCAGGTCCAGGTACTGATTACGTGCGTAATAGCCCTCATCCACCAAAGGTTTCAAGGCATCCAGCTGAATTTTCAAGGTGTTGGCGAGATGGCTGTTGATGGCGAGTGCCGCTTCACTTTGGGTGTTGATGAGGCGCATCAGAATCTGATCCTTTTTGACCGAATCACCATCGCGAACCATGAGGGCATCGATGGTGCCCCCGGTTTGGTGTTGAATCACCTTGCGTTTGGAATCCGCCACCACTGTCCCCTGAACCGGGACCCCCTCGTCCAGGTGAGCGCTGAAAGACCACCAGACAAATCCTCCAAAACCCACCAGCAGGATGATCCAGCCCAGACGAACGCTGTTGCGCGCATTCACTGGAACCGCAGCAGTCTCCGGTTCCCGTACGACCACGGGCGTGACATCGATGATCACGGGTTCGTTTTTGTTCATGTCGATGACTCCTGGGCCAGGGCGGTTTGCGCCTGCTGGTTACGTGCTGCGGCAAGCGCCTGCAACACGGCATCGCGCTCACCAAACATCTGGACCATCCCGTCACGCAGTAGCAGAAGCTTGTCCACCGCCTGCAACACGCTCATTCGGTGCGTGATAACGACGACCGTTTTACCGGCCTGCTTAAGGGCTTGCACTGTGGACACCAGTGCAGCTTCTCCCACGTCATCCAGATTGGAGTTGGGTTCATCCAGCACGATAAAAGCGGGCATGGCATACAGGGCACGAGCGATTCCAATACGCTGGCGTTGTCCGCCCGATAGGATACTTCCGCCTTCCCCAATGGACGTGTCATAGCCATTGGGGAAATGCAGAATCATGTCGTGCACGCCAGCCAGACGGGCTGCGTCCACAACCTGCTCGCTATTGATGACTCCAAAGCGCGCAATGTTTTCAGCCACCGTGCCATTGAACAGTTCCACGTCCTGGGGCATGTAGCCCACCATGGGACCGAGCTCGTCCTTGTTCCACAAATAGACATCGGCATTGTCAAGGCGCACTTTACCGACCTGGGCTGCCCAGATGCCAACCATCAAGCGCGCCAGGGAAGATTTTCCGGAGGCGGAGGGACCGATGATGCCCACCACATCCCCCGGCATGAAAACCAGATTGACCCCCTTGATGACGGCCACCTTGCCTCCAGGGGGGGTAGCGTAAACATTTTCCATCGTCATTTGCCCGCGGGGCGGCGGCAGAGTCATGCCAGGCACCCGCGGTGGCAGCACTTCCAGCAAGCGGGCCAGGCGCTCGTAAGAACTGCGCGCCGAGGAAAATCCTTTCCAGGTCGCAATCAGCAATTCCACGGGAGCCAAGGCCCGCCCCGTCAGGATGGAGGCGGCAATCATCACACCCGGCGTGGATTTACCTTCAATGACGAGTAGCGCTCCCAACCCCAGGGCGCCCGACTGAATAACCAGGCGTACCAGCTTGGTAATGGCCGAAACCGTAGCGGCACGATGAGAGGCAATGGTCTGCTGCTGCAGCATGTTGGCTTGATGGCGGTACCAGCGCGTAATCATGGGGCGTAGCATCCCCATGGCTTCGATCACTTCGGCATTGCGCAGGTTGCTGTTGGCAAAATTACTGGCCTGGATGGCGTGCCTGTTGGCTGCCTCAAGCGGTCCCTTCGAAACCTTTTCAGTGATGTAGGTCAGAATCACGAGGAGTAGCGTCCCACCCACGGCAAACCACCCCAACGTTGGGTGCAGCATGAAGATCACGACCAGGTAAATAGGGATCCAGGGCGCATCCAGGAATGCAAAGAGGCCATTGCCGGTGACAAACTGACGTACGTTGTTAAGGTCTCCCAGGGCCTGTGCAGGATTGCCCTGGCCCGCTCTCAGATTGTTTTCAAAAGTGGCGGTAAATACGCGTTTGGAGAGCACTTCATCAATGGCGTTGCCCACCCGGATCAGAACCTGGGAGCGTGCATATTCCAGCCCGCCCATGACTGCAAACAGGATGATCGCAATGAGCGACAGAAAAATCAGCGTAAGTTCGCTGCGGCTCGTAACCACGCGGTCATAGACCTGTAACATGTAGATCGATGGGGTGAGATAGAGCAGATTGATGACAAAGGAAAAGGCGGCCACGGCCCAGAACGCGGCCTTGTGGACGCGCACGGCATCGAGAATTTCGTTACGGCTCATTGGTTTGCTCATAGGACTTCCCCAATTGTCAGGCGCGATAATGCCATAAAATGTGACGGCTGTCACAAAATATAGGGTTTTTTTCAAAAATGGCAAAAAAACGGGCCCAGCCCTCATTTTCTGGGAAAATGGAGGTCAGGCCCCATTTTTGTGACCCATTTATGATCAAAATCGTTGTGTTCGACGCTTACGGCACCCTGTTCGATGTTTACTCAATCGGCGCCCTGGCCGAGAAACTGTTTCCCGGGCAAGGGACCACCCTGTCCAGTTTGTGGCGTGACAAGCAGGTGGAGTACACGCGCCTGGTCACCATGAGCGACACCGAAGGGCCCGCAGGCAGCCGTTATTATCAGTCCTTTGAGGAACTGACGGCAGCCAGCCTGCGCTATTGCTGTCATCGCTTGGGGTTGACCCTATTACCCGAACACGAAAGGCAACTCATGGCGCAATATACCCACTTGACTGCTTTTCCGGAAAATATTCCGGTGTTGAAAGCACTGCGCCAACAGGGGTTGCGCACTGCCATTCTTTCCAACGGCAATCTGGAAATGCTGAAGCCTGCCGTGGACAGCGCCGGCATGACGGCCTTGCTGGATGAAATCATTTCGGTGGCTAGCCTGCGCCGCTTCAAGACTGCACCCCAGTGCTACGACCTGGTCCTACGCACCTTCCCTGTGGAAAAACAGGAGGTGCTGTTTGTGTCCAGCAATGCCTGGGACGCCCTGGGGGCGACCTGGTTTGGTTTCACAACACTGTGGGTCAACCGTCAGAATCTGCCCTTCGAAACCATCGGCCCAAAACCCAGTTACACCGGATCGTCTCTCGAAAAAACCCTGGAAATTGTTGCGCCCTCAATATCCTGACCCGCGTCAGACGGGTGCCTCGAAGTACCCTCGAACGCAATTTCGGCCCGCCACCTTGGCCGAATACAGGGCCTTATCGACTTTGCTCAACATGGCATCGCGACTTTCTGGTTTCTGCACGTGATACATCCCGATGCTGGCGGTGAAAGAGAAGTGCCGGTCTTCATACTCCATTTGGAGCGATTCGATGGCGCCGCGGATACGTTCAGCGATGGTCTGTAGATCGGCCTCCGCGCACCCAGGCAGGATCACCAGGAACTCTTCACCTCCATAACGGCCGGCATAGTCGTAGGGCCGGTTGTGGTTTTCGATCACCCGGGCAGTTTTGATCAGCGCCAGATCTCCGGCGACATGGCCATAGGTGTCATTGATGGCCTTGAAATGATCCAGATCCAGCAACAGCAATCCTAGCGTACCTCCCTTGCGTTCCATCCGTGCCAATTCGTTGTCGAAGCGATCCATGATCCCGCGACGGTTGAGCAGGCCGGTCAGCACATCACTCTCGATCAACAGGTACAGGGCTTCGGTACGCTCCCGGACACGCTCTTCCAATTCACGATGGGTATCCCTGATATACGTCACCATATGCCTGAAGGAGAGGGACAGATCGCGCACCTCGCCCGCGCCTACCAAGGGTGGCATCTCTTGGAAGTTGCCTGACTGAATGGCATCCGAGGCTTTTTTGAGAGTCGCAATGGGTTGTAGGACCCATTGATGCAGGGCAAACCCCAGGAT
>JAGWPH010000075.1 GCA_028870615.1 Betaproteobacteria bacterium | reverse complement strand
TTTCAATCCATGCCTTCATGACCGTCACGGGTCCGCTTGGCATCGCGGCTTCTGCGGCACTGATGTCAGCATGAGCTTGCAGTGGATTGCCTTGTCCATAGCAGCCAGGCCAATCAGGACAGCCCAGCCCGGAATCAGTCAGCCGCGTGAAAGCGCCAAACATGATCAAATCAAAGGTGAGAAAGAGCGTAACCCATACCAGTTTTCGGTATTTGTCAGTGTCGTTTGACACCCAGACAACTGCCAACGGCAACAATGCTGCCAGCATGCCTATAAGGGCGAGTTGGATCAGTATGGTTTATTCCTCTGGCCGGGCAGTGGGGTAAGTAACGGCTTTCCGAGAGATGCCATCATGGACCCGCTCCTGACATCCTTGACCGTGCAAATAACACCACCGGATGGTGATTAAAAATTGCATATCCCGGGGAATTCTAACAGCTTCCTGGGAAAATGGTTTCACCTTGATTGATTCTTATTACGATGAGTTATGGTTTTTATTGCTGTTACCCCAACAGATCATGTTTTGTGATGGGGTAGCAAATTCGTTGCGTGCAAACTGACTGATTTTTTGGTAAAAGTGGCGCAATATTCAGGAATCAAGCGCCCCCTTACTTTAAGGAAATTCTGTGCGAATTATTGCAAGTTGTTCACTTTTTTTGATTACCCTGATGTTTGTCTCCCCAAGTGAGGCTGAGCAGGTTGTTAATGGATGTTTGATCAAAAGAAGAACCAATTGTCCCGGCATAAATCTTTCCAATGCAAATCTGACCAGGTCCAATTTGGCTAATGGCAATTTTGAGGGTGCTGACTTGTCAGGAGCCAACCTGAGCGGCGACAGGATTACGGAGGCCAATCTGATCAATGCAAATTTGTCTCATTCCAATCTTTCGGAGACCAACCTGTCCGAGACCCACTTGAATAACGCAAATTTATTCCGCGCAAATCTTGCGAAGGCCGATCTTTCACAAAGTACGTTGCCGAATGTTGACCTTAGGGATGCCAATCTTGCAGGCGCAAACCTATCGCTGGCCAATCTTATGGGGGCGGATCTGTCTGGAGCCAACGCAAAGGGGGCAGGGCTCGTGATGGCCAGCCTGGTCGGCGCCAATCTCTCTCGTGTCGATTTGACAGAGGCCACGCTGATTGGCGCCGATCTGCATAATGCCATTCTGAAAGATACAAAATTCTGTAAAACCACCATGCCGGACAAAAGCATTAATAACAACAACTGCCCAAAATAGTAAGCACATTTGGCAGAGAATCTATGGGGTTATTTGTGCCCTCTGTGGTAAAATGGAAGCCGTGAATGAGGCCAGTTTTGGCGTTGTTATGCGGCAATAACTGCCCGGGAAAACTTCGTAGGGAGTTCACCATGAGAGTTGTCTCCGCGATAGCCGTGATGCTGTTAAGTCTGCTGCCATTGCTTCCAGTTGCCGCCTTGGCAGAGCAACGGGAGTTCAGCATGACCATTGAGGAAGTTTCGATTTCTGTGGCGCCTGGTTTTAACGCCCATGTCTTTGCATTCAATGGCCAGGTACCAGGCCCCTTGATCCATATCAAGGAGGGAGACGAGGTCACGGTCCATGTCACCAACAACACCACGCTGCCGCATACCATTCACTGGCATGGTATCAACCAGACTGGAACGTGGCGTAATGACGGTGTTCCTGCTGTCACGCAGCCAGCCATAGAGCCAGGTGACACCTTCGACTATCACTGGAAAGCGGATCGCCCCGGTAGTTTGTGGTACCACTGCCATGTCAATGTCTGGGAACATGTGGCCATCAGAGGCATGTGGGGGCCGCTCATCGTTGACCCCAAAGTTCCTACCCCTGCTGAAAAGACCGTTACCAGGGATGTCATCATGATGATGAATACCTGGGAGTCTTCCTACGCGTCTACATACGGCAAGGGAGGTGGCCCGACTGATGTATCAGATTACTTTTCTGTGAATGCCAAATCCTTCCCGCTCTCCCAGCCCATCCGTGTCAAGACAGGAGATGTCCTGCGCATTCGTATGTTCGGCGCAGGCGATGAGATTCATGAGATGCACCTGCATGGGCATGACCAGCTGCTCAGCTTCAAAGATGGCTATGCCTTACCCAATCCCTACTTTGTGGACACCGTGCCGGTTGGCCCTGGCGAACGGTTTGATACGATCGTTTCCATGAATAACCCAGGCCGATTCATTTTTCATGACCATGTGGATCGGCACCTCAATATGGGCGGCATGCTGGGTGGCCCCATTACCGTGATCGAGTATGACGGCATCCCGATGGACAGTTGGTATCCCTGGAAGGACAAGGTATATGATCCGGATTTTTTTTACAGCGAATCGATGAAAAAGGGCTATGGGCTGTTTGAGAACCCAAATTTCAAAGGTGCTGCAATTCAGCAGCGCAGTGGCAGGAGAGTCGACTGATATGACTGGGCGCATCTTTCTGGTGTCGGTCTTTGCTGCCGTGCTGTGGCCGTCTCTTGTGCTGGCCGACGCTGGCAGTGCGATTCTGAGCAAGGACTGCGTCGGCTGTCACAACCTCAAAGGGCCGGCGCCCCAAACCTTGAAGGAATTGTGGGAGCGCCAGGGGCCCGATCTGTTTTATGCCGGAAACAAGTACCGTCAGACGTGGATAGTAGAGTGGTTGCAGAAGCCACAACGCATTCGCCCTGCGGGTGAATTCTACGGCCAGCACATCCAATCCGGGGCTGGAGGCAAGGATGTCATCGACACCTCCACCCTGAAGCCCCATATGGCGCTTTCGAAGGAGGAAGCCACTTCCGTGGCGGCCGAGTTGGAGAAGCTTAGACCTCATGACGATCTGATCGCAAAGGAAAAAGTATCGGTGGCTCCGATTTCAAAACAAATGGGCGAAATGGTCTTCGACAAGTTTCAGGGGTGCCTGGCTTGCCACACCATCGAGGCGAATTACGGTGGGTTATCGGGACCTGAACTCTATACCGCAGGAAGGCGCCTGCAACCCGAGTACATTGCGAGCTATATCCGCAACCCTCAGGCCTGGGACCCCAAGAGCTGGATGCCCAACAAGCATGTGTCTGATGCCAATATTCAGAAGTTGGTGAACTATATCGAAGTGCTCTCAACGGAGAGTAGAAATGTCAAATAGCCGGCGCCTACTGTTGCTGACGGCCCTAGCATTCGTGGCACCTCTGGGTTTTGCTACAGAAACCGCGGTCGACAACTACAAGACTTACTGCGTGCAATGTCACGGCCTGCAGGGCAATGGAAACGGCATCAATATTCGTGACATGTCTGTACAGCCGCGTGATCACACCGATGCCAAGGCCATGTCCGGCCGCTCTGATGACCAGTTGTTCAAAGTCATCAAGGAAGGTGGGCCTTCCATTGATAAGTCTGTGCTCATGCCGCGCTGGGGTGGTGTCCTGAGCGACGACGAAATCCGCGACATGGTTCGGTACCTGCGAACCTTGTGCAAGTGTCAGTTTGGATCCTGAAACTCAAACAGAGTCAGGCAAATCGAGGAGTAGTAACACCACAATCCGTGCTTTTAAAGATTGTGTGGCATGAGCATATCAGGCATTTGCTTTATCACGGGGATGTATCCAAGCAGGTCGGGATTTAACATCCCGGCTACCATCGCTATATGTCCAAATACTAAAAAGAGAGCTACGCATACCGCGTGTACCTTAAGCTTGTCTTCCGGGCCCAGTTTCCTGTTAACGAAGCCAAGTTCTAGCAAAGCAATGTAAATCAAGGGTAAGCCACCGATGAGATAACTGCCTACTGCTATAACATCGATAGCAGTACGCCATTCACCTGCTTTTGTAATTGGAATTACAGCATGGTTCACTAAGTAGGCAATGATGCCTATAAAATAAATACCAACAGTACTACCGGCAACCTGATTAAGTGTGTGCACCCATCCTGTTAACTTTCTCGTAAACAGAATGTAAAATTCCGTAATCGCCAGTGTTTCAGCAAGCACAACCGGTATCGCCATGAAGATGAACAGGTTCCATGGCTGGTTAACCGTCAATAATTCCATGTAATGAGTCATGTTCATGGCATCTTCCATTCCTGAATTTTCAACAGAGACATGAGTTTCTCGAATAGTACGGGGAATCTGGGAGGGATGCAGGATTTGTGGCGCTATGTGGTAGATCCAGAAATCCTAGAAAACGATGATGTTGGTGGCTGAGATTGGGAAGCCTTGCCCCGACACTCGCCACCCCACTGGGGTGGCGAGTGCGATTCTTTGCTGGTTCTATAATAAAATCAAGGAATGATGATTTGATTGCCGGTGCCTTTCTTGGGATCGGCATCCGGTTTGTTCATTAGTATGGTGATCGCACCACGCAGCGCAGCGCTCATGTTATGGTCCACGATGGCGTTGTTAGTGATCCGGCCTGCCGGTGGCACGATGTCGAAGGTGTCCGCTTCTGCAACACCCACATTGTAGGTCTGGATACCATACAGGGTATTCTTCGGGTTACCGTTGATGTACACCCGTTCCCAGATGCCGGCGATGGGATGCAAAGCTACCGGCATATTGATGTTGGCGTTCGCAAAATAGATACGTACGCGCTCGCCCGGCTTGGCTTCCAGTACTTGTGAGGCGTTGGGATCATGCACGGGGTCATAGTGCAGAATCTTGCCATTGATGAGAGAGCCAGCCCAGCCCTGATTTTCGAGCATGGCCTTGTAGTTTTCCGCATCCGGGAAATACTGACTCTGGATTAGCACATATTCACGATCCGGTTTTGGATAGGCCTTGGTGTAGCCGCCCTTGGGGTCTACGAGGATGACACCAAACATGCCGCGTGCAATGTGCTGCACCATCGGGTTGGCACCGCAGTGGTACAAGAACAGGCCTGGTACCTTGGCCTGAAAGATGAAATGCTTCTTCTCGCCCGGTTTTACTGGTGCAAATTCGTTTAGCACATCTACCTGGGCGGCATGAAAGTCCATGGAATGGGAATTCTTGTTTTCAGCTGGATTTATCAGCGTGAAATCCACTGTGTCGCCTTCAGTGACACGAACAAATTTTCCAGGCATGGTGCCATCGAAGGTCCAGCCTGGGTATTTTGTTCCGCTGTTGTCTATTGAAATTTCTTTTTCCATGGCTGTCATGGTAACCACAACCGTTTTTGCCAATGCCACCTGTTGCAGTGACAGTAACGCGGTTGCCACAATCAACCCATGACAAACCTGTTTTAACTTGATCATCATCATCTCCCCAATTGAATCCAAGTGAATCCCAAGATCTTCAAGGATACGTATGCGTACTAGGTTCTTTTACCACAAATATTCACCCGTCTTGTTTTGAGGTGAGAAAATGAAGTAAAAAAATCATTTCAGACTTCCTGCCCTGAATATTTCAGGATCAGCCGCACCTTCAGCTTCGATAATGGCAACATTACCCTTCAACAGACGGGAAATCGCATGATCAACCAGGATGTATTTTGCTGGTACGCGTGCTGTGAATTCCACCATGGTAGCTCCACCAGGAGGCACCGATGTGGTTTGAACATCGGTTACCGGAGTGGCCGTAAGAGAGGCTTGATTGTAAACCTTATCGAAGATCCCACCGATAGCATGGAATGAAGATGTCAGGTTTGGTCCTCCGACGCCAAAGAAAATACGGACGCTATCGCCTACTTTGACCTTCATCGGATTGGCTGCCAATGCGGCAGCAGACCCGTTCATCACAACATAAGTTGGGTGCTCATCCATCATGGCGTTCTGATTGAAGGATTTTTCAGAATCAGAGCCTTCGGTATACATATCACCCTGCATTACGTAGAGTTCTCTGTCTACTTTAGGTAGCCCACCCTCAGGTTCGATCAGAATCATGCCGTACATCCCACTGGAAATATGCTGTGGAATTATCGGCGTGGCGCAGTGATAGACAAACAACCCCGGGGTCAGCGCCTTAAAGACGAAGGACTTTTCTTCACCCGGGCCAACGCTGGTCAGTGCCGCACCGCCACCCTGACCCCATACCGCATGCAAGTCAATGCTATGAAACATCGAACTTTCTTTAGCATTTTTTAGCGTGATTTCGATCGTGTCCCCAACCCTGGCGCGAAGCAACGGGCCTGGTACTTTTCCGTTGAATGTCCAATACATGAATGAAGTTTTGGCTGAAGCATCAAGGACCCCTAATACCTCCTGAGTTTCCAGAGTAAATCTGACTGTTTTTGGTCCACGCTTTCCTACCGGTGTTCCCACTTCAGTCGGGTCCCGGACAATGCTCACGGCAGCAGGCCCAGGGTTCTTCTTTTCGACTTTTTCAATTTTAAGAAGTTTCTCGAAAATACTTGGATCCCCCACTGGCGCTGCCCACGCGCCAAATGATAACGAACCCATTAATAGCGTTCCTATGATTGCACTTGTTTTCATATTAATTCCTCGCTTAGTTTGTTCTCTTCGAAAATTGTGCCAATCACATTTCCGCGCTATACGGAGAACCAGTGGTTGCGTAATCAACATGCAAACATCCTATAAATCATGACTTACTTGGCCAAACCCAGAATAAAAGTAACCAGTTCCTTCCTGTCTGCATCGCTTGCCCTTATTTGAGGAGGCATAGGAGTGGCGCCCCATACGCCGCTGCCACCCTTGGCAATTTTGGCGTTCAGCTTGTCTGCCGCGCCCGCAACGCCTTTATACTTGTCAGCAACTGCCTGCCATGCCGGTCCAACTATCTTTTTTTCAATTGAGTGACAAGCATTGCAACCAAGTTTCTTGGCAATTTCCGGCATATCGGCCGACATTGCGTTGCCCGCGAATCCCATTCCCAGTGCTACTGCAATGCTTACGATGAAAGGTTTCACATTATTCCCCTAATATTAAATAGTTAGCGACAGGATCAGAATTTCAGTCACGGACTTTTAGCGTGACGGCACACAACTTGAACCGATTTAGTCCATTGACCACGTCTTAACTTTAAATGTACGCCAGCATGAAAAACTTGATTTGGCTCAAGAAATTTCAAAATGGGCATACTCAAAGTCACTTCAGACAGGGTTGAATCGGATAATATTTTCAATATGAACTTATCCAATACCTGGAATACATTCTCTTCTGCGCCACACCGCATGTTTTTCTTCGGCGGTATAGTGCAATCGTTAATGACACTGGCTTGGTGGATCACCGACCTGGGAGGGCGCTACGGTGGGCTTTATGTGCCGATTTCGTGGTCCATTCCACCCATTGACGCACACTACTTCCTGATGATCTACGGTTTCTTCCCATTCTTTATTTTTGGCTTCCTGATGACCACATACCCACGGTGGATGAATGGCAAGGAGGTGGCGCGCCGGGAATATATACCCGCATTTCTGCTGCTTTCCTCAGGGATCCTGCTGTTTTATGCCGGGCTGATTGTCGGTTTTGCCTTGATGAGGGTGGCGCTGGTGCTATATCTGGCGGGGTGGAGCATGGCGCTTTACAGCCTGCTGCACGTTTATGTGCAAGCAAAGCACCCAGACAGGCGACACGCTACGATCATTTCGGCTGCGCTGGCGCTGGGGTTGCTGCTGGCCGCCGGATTTGTGAGTGATGAAGCACACCTTGTGGTATTTGCCGAGGTGGGTGGACTCTGGCTGGTTCTGCTACCGGTTTTCTTCGCAGTCAGCCATCGGATGATTCCCTTTTTCTCGGCCATTGTGATTCCAGATTATGAGATCGTTCGGCCATATTGGGTACTCGTGCTAATACCCGCCTGTGCCTTGCTGCATGCGGTACTCGAATTGGCTGGGATGCGACCTTGGACATGGCTCGTCGATTTGCCTATGGCTGTCAGTGCGATATATTTGACCCGAGCATGGCGGTTGCGAGACAGCCTTGCCGTCCCCATTCTCGGGATGCTACACATCAGTTTTGCCTGGCTTGGCCTTGCTTTGGTGCTTTACACGGCACAAAGCCTTTGCTTGCTCTTGACCGGTCAACTCATTCTCGCCAAAGCCCCAACGCATGCCCTGACAATTGGCTATTTCACTTCAATGCTACTGGCCATGGTGACGCGCGTTACGCTCGGCCACTCCGGTAGGGCGCTACGAATCGACCGTCTGACCTGGAGCATTTTCCTCACCTTTCAGTTCGTTGCCATTTTGCGCGTCATTTCTGAACTTCCGGGACTGGAATTTGCATTGCGCGGCAACTTCTACCTAAGCGCGGCTGTGGTTTGGCTGACATGTTTTGGCCTTTTGGCCTTTAAATTTGCGCCAATATACTGGCAACCCAGATCGGACGGAAGTAGTGGCTGATGGGTCAGGATGTCCCACAAACGGAAAGTAACCAGAGATAAATATGAGTATTCAATCTCCCCATGATGATTCTGTTCACCTGCTGGATGCGCGAGAACTGGAACCTCCAGAACCGATGGTACAAGCGCTGGAATTATTGGAAACTCTGGCGCCTGGCCATCGCATATGCTTGCTGCTGCGCCGTGAACCGCGCCCTCTCTACGCCATTTTGGAGCGTAATGGGTATGCCTGGAAGACCCGGATGACTCCTGAATATGAATTTGAAATCCTGATCTGGCGCGTGACGGATTGATCCAATCAATTTTTAATGGCGCTTGACCACATTTGTTAGGCACAGTAGCGTATGGAAGACCAGGTTATTTTGGTGGACGAAAGTGACAACGAAATTGGTGCCGAGGGCAAGATGGCCGCGCACCGGAGCGGTAAACTGCACCGCGCAGTTTCAGTTTTTGTCTTCGACTCCAGCAACAGACTGATGCTTCAACGTCGGGCAACCACCAAGTACCATTCAAGTGGGCTGTGGAGCAACACGTGCTGTGGCCATCCGCGGCCCGGAGAGGGCAACATCAGCGTCGCAAATCGGCGGTTGCGGGAAGAAATGGGTATCGAGTGCGAACTCTCGAAGGCCTTTTGCTTCGTGTACAGGGCGCCATTCGAGAATGGCCTGGTTGAGTATGAGTACGACCATGTTTTTTTTGGTCAATACGACGGTATTCCGGTGCCCAACCGCGATGAGGCCGATGACTGGCAATGGGTAGACATGGCGAAACTGAGCGTCGATATGAAACAAAACCCGGGCGCCTATAGCTCCTGGTTGGCGGTTTGCCTCGACAGGGTTTCTGTGTGCAGGAGCGGCCTGGAAATGATGAATTCGATGAAAATGGTCGCTAAAACTTGAAAAAACGCATTTCGGATGCCCAAATCTCAAAATCGGACCAACCCGCTACTGCTCGAGGCCTACATTTTTTTCGGGACCTGTCGCCTTTCTTGTACCCTTATCGTGGGCGTATAGCACTGGCTTTTGTGCTGTTGTGCCTCGGCTCTGCCACCATCCTTTTGATGCCATTGGCCTTTCGCAATCTGATTGATTACGGTTTTGGACAACGGGAAAATACCGATGGTAGTCCGTTGGGCGCATTAAGCATGAACGGGCATTTCGCCGTATTGTTTGCACTGGCAAGCTTGTGGGCGGTGACGGTAGCGGCGCGCTATTACACCGTAACCTGGGTGGGCGAACGATTCACGGTGGATTTGCGCAGAGCAGTATACGCACGGGCGGTGCTGCAGTCGCCGCAGTTTTTTGAAACCTTGCAAACTGGTGAGGTGTTGTCTCGCCTGACGGGTGACACCACGCTGATTCAGACCGTGATCGGCAGCTCGGTTTCAATGGGCCTGCGAAGCCTGTTCCAGTTTATCGGTGGCATGATCATGCTGGCTGTGACCAGCTTTTATCTGTTCTCCCTCAACTTCGGGCTGATGGCGTTGCTGATGTTGCCCATTATTGCCATTGGCCGTAAGGTAAAGAAACTTTCTAGCGAATCCCAGGATAGAATCGCCGATGCTTCGGCACTGGCTGGCGAGATACTCAACGCAATCCCCACGGTACAGGCCAATACCCGGGAACAGTTTGAGACAGAGCGCTTCGCCGAGCGGGCAGAAGCGGCATTTGCCACCGCTGTTCAGCGTACCCGCGTACGAGCCGCGCTAACGGGGCTGATCATCACGGCGGTAATGGGCACCATCATTTTTGTTCTGTGGGTTGGAGCTAACCAGGCAAATGAAGGCCGCATGACTGGCGGACAATTGGCTTCGTTCATCCTTTATGCAGCATTAGTAGCGGGAAGCGTCGGCACCATGGCGGAAGTGTGGGGCGATGTGATGCGTGCGGCTGGAGCAGCCAACCGCCTGCTGGAGCTTTTGCATGCAGAGTCAGCTATCGCTGAAACCGTCACACCACAGCCGCTGCGCCAACCCAGTCAGGCAGCGATTCGCTTCGAACAGGTCAGCTTTCACTACCCCGCACGTTCACAAATGGCTGCGCTGGATGATATTACACTTGAAATTGTCCCCGGAGAAACCGTGGCGCTGGTCGGTCCTTCAGGTGCTGGCAAGACCACCTTATTCCAGCTGTTATTGCGTTTTTACGATGTGACGACTGGTTGCATTCGTCTCAATGGTCAGGATATCCGCCAACTTTCTTTGCACGATTTGCGCAACAGGATCGCCATCGTGCCACAAGACCCGGTGATCTTTTCAGCCAATGCGCTTGAAAATATTCGCTATGGGCGTCTTGCTGCAAGCGACAATCAGGTCATGGCAGCCGCCAAATTGGCGCAGGTGGAAGCGTTTATAAACCGTCTGCCAAAAGGCTATCAGACATTCCTGGGAGAACGCGGTATCCGCTTGTCAGGCGGGCAACGGCAGCGTATCGCCATCGCGAGGGCAATCCTGAAAAACGCGCCGCTGTTGTTGCTGGATGAAGCCACCAGTGCGCTGGATGCCGAATCAGAAATCCTGTTGCAAGAAGGCTTGAACGCCGCCATGAAGGGGCGTACCACGCTCATCATTGCACACCGTTTGGCCACCGTCCAGAAGGCCGACCGTATTGTCGTGTTGGAACATGGGCGCATCGTCGAAACCGGTACGCCGGGAGACTTGCGTAAACAGAGCGGGCTTTACGCGCGGTTGGCGCGTCTGCAATTCGATGTTTGATAATGCTGCGTGTAGTCGATGGAAGATACCGGAGAGGCGGAGAATGTCAATAATCACGGAAGTGGATAGGGTCGGAAGTTTTCAATGAATTACCTGGTACTAAAAACTTCGCATATTTCCTTTGTGGTGTGCGGCTATGCACTGTTTCTCGTTCGCGGAATTTGGAGCCTGAATGGTTCAGCCATCATGCGAAAACGATGGGTCAGGGTTGCACCACATGTTGTCGATACGCTATTGCTCATCAGTGCGATTCTACTGGCTCTTACCATCCGCCAATATCCTTTCATGGATAGTTGGCTAACCGCCAAGGTTGTAGGCCTGCTACTGTATATTGGACTGGGCGTTGTCGCCTTGCGCAATAGCATTGGTAAATCTATTCGCTTTTTTGCTTGGTTGGCTGCACAGGCAGTATTTGTCTACATTGTGCTGGTGGCCGTCACCCGCAATCCTGTTCCGTGGCGACACTTTTTGCAGCTGTTTTAAAAGATGGCGGGATAACAACGATCAAGTTCCTTTTGTGGCCCCAAACCCGACCTGGAAGAGGTAACCCGACGAATTTTACCGTCAGGAGTCCCTACCATGTTCGCGCAGTTTGGAAAGGTCCGGCACGACGACTTCTCTGCCAATAACACTGATCAGGCCGGCGCTGGCGAGATCGTGAAGGATTCTGGAAAATGTTTCCGGCGTGATGTTAAGGCGCGAAGCGATCACTGCCTTGCCCACCGGAAGGGTAATGCGCAGTGCTTTGCTAGCTGCAGGATCGGATTCGCCCTGCAGCAGCAGATAGCCAATTACCCGCTGGGTGCAGGAATGCAGGGAATAAGCTTCGACATCGTTGATGAGGCTGTGCAGGCGGATCGAGAGTCCGGCCAGCAGCTTGCGCGCAAACATCTGGTTGCGCCCGATTTCCTGGAACATCACTTCCTGTGACACATGCAGCAGCAGGCAGTCGTTCAGGGCTTGGGCATAAACCGGGTAAGGTTTTTCCATGAAGACCACTGCCTCTCCAAAGCTCTGTCCGGGGTGGATGATATCCACCACCTTTTCTGCGCCGCTCGGCGAAGGGAAAGCGAGCTTGATCTGGCCATAGATGAGCAGATAAAACCCCATGGCCGGGTCCCCTTTCTGAAACAGGATGGTACCCCGTGGAGCATGAATCTCACGGGCACCCGCCGCGATACGGTTCACTTCCTCGGCGGAGATTTCCCGAAACATGGGGTGATTGGCCAGGATAGCCTGTGTTTTTGGGTTGAGGCTCACAATCGCAACATTATTCCTACGGCCGTGTCGTGGCAAGCTGTACGGTACGCCTATATATCCGGGCCACCCGCAGCAGGTTCCAGGCCAGCCAGAGCGCATTGAGGGTCCACAGGACCCCTGCGGGACGGGCCAGGTGAGGCAGCCCCACAGCCAGCAGCAGTGTCGTGAGCGCGGCTAGGTAGAGACGCATCTGCCCTCGTGCCATGGTTTCCGGCAGCATTTGCCGCACATTGGGAACGATACCTTTACCTGGGAAACTGGCCTGGAGATGAAACCAGGCAAGAAAAGGCACGATCTTGTAGAGCAT
>JAGWPH010000074.1 GCA_028870615.1 Betaproteobacteria bacterium | reverse complement strand
TCGAAGTAGAATGATCTGGCAATAGTTGTTAGATTTTTGCTGCCGTGGCGTAATGAATTGGTCGCAGTTCAATTTTTATCCAACTACAGGTTTTTCATTGCCCGAAACGAGTCGCTCACCAAGTGCGGCTCCCGACACAAACCAGTCTTGTTCGGTATTCGGCCACATCATCAAAAGCAATCAGCCCTGCTTCAGTAAAGTCTCAAACTGTTCAATTGGTAACGGCTTGCCAAACAGATACCCTTGATAGTGAGTGCAGCCATTGCCCAAAAGGAGTTGTCGTTGCTCTTCAGTCTCTACCCCTTCGGCAATGATTTCCAATCCAAGGCTTTGCGCCATGGCAATGATGGTGCGCACAATCGCTTTATCGCTGCTGTCGATGGCAAGGTCGCGCACAAATGACTGATCGATCTTGAGCTGATCGAGCGGCAAGCGTTTGAGGTATTGCAAGGATGAATAGCCGGTGCCGAAGTCGTCCAAGGAGAACTGGACACCGATTTCTTTCAATGTGCTCATGGTTGCAACAATGTATTCAAATTTCTCCAGCAACATGCTTTCTGTCAGCTCCAGCTTAAGCAGCATCGGATTAATGGCATGGTGTTGAATGGCCGCTTGTACTTGAGCGACGAAATCAGCCCGGTGGAATTGCTTGGCACTCACGTTCACCGACAGAACGAGGTTGCGGGTTTGCACATCTTGCTGCCATGCCTTGATCTGGGCGCATGCTGTCTCCAACACCCATTGCCCGATGGGCAGTATCAGACCTGTTTCTTCCGCCAACGGAATGAATTGAGCAGGTGGCACCAAGCCGTGTTCAGGATGTTTCCAGCGGATTAATGCCTCTGCGCCAAGTGGACGGTGCGAACTGTCCACCTGAATTTGGTAATACAAAAGGAATTGCTGGTTCTCAAGTGCCTTGCGCAATTCAATTTCGAGGGCTGCACGGGCGTTGATGGAGTCTTGCATCTGCGGGTCGAAGAAGCGCATGGTGTTGTGCCCTGCTTTCTTGGCCTCATACATGGCAATATCGGCTTGTTTCAGCAGTTCTTCTTGAGACTGATCGTGATCGCTGAAAAGGGTCACACCAATACTGGCGGTGCTGTGGTACTCGTGTGTTGCAAGCTGGTAAGGCTGGTTGAGAATAGCGAGAATTTTATTGCCGATCGCTTCCATCTGCACTGCCGCTTCAAGAACATGTTCGCTCAGGTCTTTCAGAATTACAACGAGCTCGTCGCCGCCGATACGAGCCACGGTGTCGCCTTCGCGTACACGGGACTCCAAGCGTTGAGCGACCTGTTGCAACAGCAGGTCTCCGATGACATGGCCGAGGGTGTCGTTAAGGGTCTTGAAATTGTCCAAGTCAATAAACAGCAGCGCACCTGACCGGCCGCTACGTGCACTGGAAGCCAATGCCTGCTTAAGCCGGTCCAGCAGAAGCCGCCGATTGGGCAGGCGAGTGAGAAGGTCATAGTACGCCAGATGCTTGATTTCATCCGCTGCATCCCTACTCATAGTGATGTCGGTGAATGTGGCAACGTAATTGGTGACGATGCCGTTTTGGTCTTTCACTGCGGTGATGGTGAGATGATCTGGATAAACTTCGCCATTTTTGCGTCGGTTCCAGATTTCGCCTCCCCATGTGCCAGTGTTATGGATGCTTTCCCACATGGCCGTGTAGAAATTTGCATCCTGATGGCCTGATTTGAGTATGCTCGGGGTCTTGCCAATGACTTCTTCTGCGGTGTAGCCGGTGATTTTGCTGAAGGTGGGATTTACCCGAAGGATCACGTTATTGGCATCAGTGATTATTATGCCTTCCTGAGATTCAAAGGTGGTAGCGGCAATGCGCAACTCGGCTTCGGCACGCTTTTGCTCAGTAATCTCCTGAACGGTGCCAATCACCCGAATCGCCTGCCCTGCATGATCGAACACCACCTCGCCAAGGCCACGAATGTAATGCTCGCTTCCGTCCGGCCAAACTACCCGATGCACATGCTCATAGAAACGGCCGCCATGTAGAGCACGCTGAAGAACTTCCTCAGTCTGGGCAACATCGTCCGGGTGGATGCCCTGCCGGAAGAGTTCAAGACTCGGCGTAACAACATGCGGCTCCATGCCCCATAGGCGAAAATACTCGTCAGAACACTGCAATTTTCCGGAGATAGTATCCCAATCGAAACTGCCCAGATGCGCAACTTGTTGCGCCTGCTTCAAACGTTCCTCGCTCTGGCGCAACATATGTTCGCGTATGTCTGCCTCAAATCGCAGTCGGATGTTCTCGTGGAGGCTGCGCCCCACGCGCAATGAATTTGCCACGATAAAGAACAGGAACAGTGCAGTCATGCTTCCCATGGCTATGGGAATCATGCCTCCTTCCATCAAAAAACTTGCTATAAGCGGCAGTAACGTTGCTGACAGGAAGCCAACTATGGATACCGGGTCTACCACCAGTGACGAGATGGCTCCGGCACTCAACCCGGCCAAGACGAAAGCAAGAAATACTTGATGGGGGATATCCCCCACCGGGAACAGCAGCACGGCTCCCGCGCCCCAAGCCAAGCCGGACGCGATAATGCTAACACGAAAGCGACGCACCCAGTGCTGATCGCAATTGCTGACATTCCGTCCGCTACGGCGCCAAGCTGCCAGCAGAGCCGCTCTGGCTAGCAGGGTTGTGCCGAGGAGGGCGAGCCAGCCAAACAACCTGCTCGGATCAATTACCGTGGCCTGTACGACAATGAGAATCAGGGCAAGGAGCGTGTTAACGGCGAGCGCGTTCGGCAAGCCTGCATAGAGAATCCTGATCTGCTCATTTTTTAGGTTGCCATCATCCATGACAGTTGTCACCTTCCGATATGAACCTGCTTAAACGCACAAGGATCCAGTTTGCCGCGGTCGTTTTGTGGCGCCGGATATAAGTGTAATAGAGTATCACTAGTTGAAAGCGGGAATACCCACCAATCCCAACGTCTGGTGACAGGCCACTCCTCTGCCCCCAGGAAAACAATATACCGGAATGTATACGTAGTTAATGCCTAGTATTGTTGACAGTAGGCTAAATACATCAAAAGTATTAACTCGATCGAACTGGCTGCATAGGAGTAAATTCGCACACGAATGACCGCAATTGGCACGAAGTGATCAGTCAGCACCTCGAACTGCCTGCCTAGAACCGGTCACTGGATGTGAAAATTCCTGTTCGTCATGAAGCAGCCTGTCGCCAACTCATACAATCGACACGTTGCAGACCTTCGCGTTTCCAACCTTGTAGGATGTGGTGAGCTTGCGAACCGCATCAATCGCGAACGATGTGGTTCCTTTGTCACCGCATCCTACGGACCAAATCGTTCACACATTTACCGCTTCATTTTTATCGGCGGAAGCGGAATAGTTTTTCATGAAATGATCCGGGATATTTACATGAAACCATCCGGCACCCTCCTTTTGCTGGCGCCTGATAACTACCCCGCGATCATCATATTGAAGAAAATCCCGGACATGGTCAAAACCTTGCCGCACAAATGGAACGCCGACGACAATATCGCCACGATTTACAACCCGGCTGTGATTTCTGCCCAAGCGAATTTCTGCTATTCGGCAAAATTGCTTATTGCCCGTCCTCGGCTGACCAAATGTGTAACTCTTTGTGGTCAGTGCGGTTGGGTTGAAGCGTTTGTTG
>JAGWPH010000073.1 GCA_028870615.1 Betaproteobacteria bacterium | reverse complement strand
CCGAAGCTCCGGCTATTCTACTCAAAATAAAACACCACGAATCTCAAGAGATTTACGAGCACTATCGCGCAGCGGAACTGTGCTTTGTCAGCAGTCTTCACGATGGCATGAATTTGGTCGCCAAGGAATTCGTTGGCTCACGCAATGATGAGTATGGGGTGCTTATCTTGAGCCAATTTACAGGTGCGGCGCGGGAACTGCCTGAAGCGCTGATCGTAAATCCCTATGACGCTGACCAATGTGCTGCAGCCCTGCATGTGGCCCTGACAATGCCGCAATATGAACAACGTGACCGTATGCGGCTCATGCGTGGCTTGATAGCTGAATTCAATGTTTACCGTTGGGCAGGCCGCCTTCTGCTGGATGCTGCGGCCATGCGCCGTCGTGTTCGCCTGCTTCCCAACGGAATGCTGCCAATGGGAATAACTCGCTGACAATGAAGCGTTTACCAAGCCCTTCCCCCTCCTGGGCCTATTTTCTGGATGTAGACGGCACACTCATCGAACTGGCTGATACACCTGATGCGATCCATGTCGATCATTTACTACTTACCCTTGTAGACGATCTGCATCAAAAAGTCGGAGGCGCGCTGGCGTTGATAAGTGGGCGGTCATTGACCAATCTGGACCATCGCTTGAAAATGCCGGGGCTGCCTATTGCGGGGCAACACGGCCTGGAACGGCGCGACAATTTTGGGAACATTCACCGCCACAGCATTTCCCCAATTTCAAGTGAGCTATTTGTAGAGAGACTGGCCCCTTTGATGGCCCGTTACCCGGGTCTTCACATTGAACACAAGGGAGCAACACTCGCCATTCATTACCGCCTTGTGCCACATTTGGGCGGTTGTTTACATCGACTGTTAAAGGGTATGGTTTTGCAGATGAAGGGGCTCCAGTTACAACCCGGCAAGCGGGTTCTCGAAATCAAACCTTCAGGTTACGATAAGGGAAGCGCCATCGAAGAATATATGATGCAGCCTCCATTCATTGGCCGTCGCCCAGTATTTATAGGCGATGACCTCACTGACGAACATGGGTTTGCTGTCGTAAACCGTCTCGACGGATATTCGATCAAAGTGGGCGTTGGCAGAACTTGTGCGCACTACCGGTTGAATGGGATTGAGTCCGTGCGTAGTTGGCTGGCTAAATTACAGCTATGCCACGAGCCTGAAAATAAGGAGAATTCGTGAGTTCGCTCGATCTTGGCTTAATTGGTAATGGCACGGTAGGTACTCTCATTGATAGACATGCCAATATTGTTTGGACATGCTTTCCACGCTTCGATGGCGACCCACTGTTCTGTTCGCTACTGAATAACAATGGGCTTCGATCTGATTTCGGATATTTCTCCGTAGAATTGATTGATAGTGTCCGCACTGAGCAATGCTACCGAAGCAACACGGCCATTCTGGTAACCCGCCTCTTCGATTGTCACGGCAATAGCATAGAAATTACTGATTTCGCTCCCCGTTTCAACATGCACGGCAGAGTGTTCAGACCAATGATGTTGATACGCCGCATCAAGCGTCTGTCCGGCAGCCCACGCATCCGAATCAAATTGCGCCCCGCCTGCAACTACGGCGAACGCCAACCCTCCATTACCTGGGGCAGTAACCATATCCGTTATGTAACGCCTGACATTGTCGTGCGACTAACGACCAATGCCTCTATTACGGCCCTCAACCAGGAAACCCCTTTTTTTCTGGAGAGCACTGTCACCCTGTTACTTGGCCCGGACGAAACCGTACACGACTCCATTGACCAAATTGGGCAGCGGTTTCTTGACGATACCTCTGCGTACTGGCAGGGTTGGGTGCGCAATCTTGCCATCCCTTTTGAGTGGCAAGATGCGGTTATTCGCGCTGCAATAACACTCAAACTCAACACGTTTGATGACACAGGAGCCATTATCGCAGCGATGACGACATCGATACCGGAATCCGAAAACAGTGGCCGCAATTGGGATTACCGTTATTGTTGGCTGCGCGATGGGTACTTCGTAGTCAATACGCTTAACCGATTGGGTGCGACAAAAACCATGGAGTCTTACTTAGGTTATGTCGTCAACATCGCCGCAGGTTCCGACGGAGGGAACTTGCAGCCGGTTTACGGCATTGATGGTCGCGCCTCACTCGACGAAAAGGAAATTCTTACCCTATCAGGGTACCGCGGTATGAAACCGGTTCGGGTTGGTAACTCGGCCTACAATCAAGTTCAGCACGATGTTTATGGTTCTGCCATACTTGCCGCAACACATATCTTTTTTGATCAGCGCTTAACCCGTTGCGGCGACAGAGCTTTGTTTCACCGGCTTGAAGCACTGGGGGAAAAAGCTGTCCGGTTTTACGCGCAACCTGATGCGGGCCTTTGGGAATTGCGCGGCGAAGCGCGTGTGCATACCTTTTCCGCCCTCATGTGCTGGGCTGCATGCGATCGGTTAGCCCGTATTGCTGAACGGCTCGGCCTTTCAGAACATGCTATACATTGGGCCACACATAGCAATCACATTCGTCTTGATATCATGAACCAGGCTTGGAATCCGTCACGCAAAAGTTTTGTATCGACTTTCGGAGGACAAGAACTCGACGCAAGTCTGCTTCTGCTTGCTGAATTCGGTTTTATTCATGCGGATGACCCACGCTTTGTCGACACTGTGGCAGCTATTGAACGCGAATTAAAGCATGGGGACTTTGTATTTCGCTATGTTGAAAAAGATGATTTCGGATTTCCTGAGAATGCATTTTTAATATGCTCGTTCTGGTACGTTAATGCTTTAGCATCGCTGGGGCGAAGTGATGAAGCACGTACGCTATTTGAAAAGCTGCTCTCATTTCGTAACCAGCACGGGTTATTATCGGAGCACCTCAACCCCGTAACCGGTGAACAATGGGGTAATTTTGTACAGACTTACAGCATGGTGGGCTTAATCAACTCTGCGATTCGTCTCTCGCTTCCGTGGAATCAGGCATTTTGAGGATCTGGCGGGTAACTACTTTACCGGGCTCACCTGGTTTCCGCATGCTATACTCGGTTAGCCGTCTTTTTCGTTTTTTCATAGCGCTTTGAGTTGAAAACTGCTGCTACATCAGGAATTTAGAAAAGATTGCTACTAACTGGAGGCAACCAGCATGATTACAACATTTATTTCAAGCAGGTTTGTAATTGCGACGCTGGCCAGCGGGGCTATTTTGAGCATGATCTGTGGGGGTGCACTGGCGAAGGATTTCGCTATCCTCCAACCGCTTGGCGACAAGCCGGAGCAAATGGCAAACGGCAACTACTATGTTCCTTCGTCACTGCAGACGGTACATTGGGGTAGCTTGCCTAACGTCGATACAAAACCGGTGTTATCCGTACCTTCGGGCAGCGTGGTTATTTTCGATACGGTGTCGCACGAAGGAATTCTCGAAGATCAGGGAAAGAACCCGACAAAATATTTTAGCAAATTCGGAATCAAGCCAAACCAGGTGTTGAAGGACGCGCAGGCGATCACCGAGTCGAGTCTGGAACATGACTTTATCAAGGACGGCCCGCACATTGTCACCGGGCCGGTAGAAATCGAGGGCGCAAAGGAAGGGGACGTACTGAAGGTGGAAATTCTTCAATTGCAACCGCGTGTTCCCTACGGCGTGATCTCCAACCGTCACGGCAAAGGTGCTTTACCGGGAGAGTTTCCAGAGAACAAGGGACCGGTTCCTGGCGCTGATACGGCGCATCCAGACTTGTATGCCAACGTGTCTACATTCACGCCCATTCAAGAGATCAAAGGCAAATGGTACGGCATCATCAAGGACAAAAGTGGATTGGAAGCACATATCCCGCTCAAGCCTTTTCTGGGCATCATGGGCGTGGCAGTCAATACCAAAGACAAGCCGAACTCCGTACCACCCGGTGAATACGGCGGCAACCTAGATCTTAATGAACTCAATGCCGGTGCGACCCTCTACCTTCCTATCCATGTCAATGGGGCCATGTTCTATGCGGCGGACCCCCATTTCGTACAAGGTGATGGTGAAGTGGCTTTGACTGCCCTTGAAGGGTCCTTGCGCGCCAAAGTGCGACTGACGGTACTGAGGGCAGGAGATCCCGCACTGCCCATGAAGGCGCCCATGAAGCACCCATTCGCGGAAACGCCTGACTACTGGATTCCCCTCGGGCTCAATACCGACCTCAATGAAGCCATGAAAGAGGCGACCCGCCAAGCGGTCCAGTTCCTGAACCAGAAATTGGGCATGGATCGCGCCACGGCCTTGGCCTACCTGAGTGCTGGCACGGACTTCCAGGTGACCGAAGTGGTGGATAAAGTGAAAATCATCAATGGTATGATCCGCAAGGCGGACTTCTCAAAACAGGCCAAGCATTAGCACCGCAAGCAGCAAGCGGTAAACAAAAAGACCGATGCGAAAGCGTCGGCCTTTTTCCTGCATCCATTGATCGGAAAGAACGCGGGTTCACCCGAATGCGTTGATCACCCCCTGCCGGCTCATCCTTTTCGCCGAGCGGGATCGCCGCACGCACCAAAGCATTGAGTACCTGCAGGGTATCTTGGGCTCCAGTCCGTTCTGCAGCATTGCCCACGCACTGCCAATAGTGGGGTGGCCCGCGAATGGCAACTCGCCTTTTGGCGTGAAGATGCGCAAGCGATGGTCAACATCGGCCAGTGTATGCGCGCATACGAAAATGGCTTTAGAGAGATTGGTTCAGTTGGCGATGAACTGCATCTGAGCTGCTGTCAGGTGGTTCCCATCGAGAACCACCGCAACCGGGTTGCCCTTGAATGGCACGGCCGTAAAACATCCATCTGCTTGAACGGAACTGGCTTGGAGTGAGCGCTGTTCATGCACATATTTCCCTGCCGTTTGGCATGAGAACGATAACGCTACCGTTGCCGATACTGTCGAAGCGCCCAGTCCGCCTAGGGCCGTTCTTCATGCTGCGGCAGATCATCATGAATTTCGTACCATTCGGCTTTCGAGCCAACAAAGATATGCGCAGAGATTCCTGTGTCCAGTGGAGTATCAAGCGTGTCTATGCGCACCCGTAAAGTACTGTAAGCGCTCATTAAACAGCGTCTGGCACTGGGGGGTTTTGTAGGGAATGATTGTGTCCACGTTCATCTACGTGGACACCTATGACAGAGAATACTACAGAGTTATCGAGGCCCTTGGTGGTTGGTCACAAGCGTG
>JAGWPH010000072.1 GCA_028870615.1 Betaproteobacteria bacterium | reverse complement strand
CCCACGCGTAATGCGGAAGCCAGTAGAGCGACAACTTCCGGGTCTCTATGAAAAGCACGATCGCCAATAACATCGCTATGACCATGATCAATGTCGAGTACCGGAGCAAAAGACAAATCTATGCCGTGTAACCGCAGTTCCCAGGCCAGTACAAACCCAACGGCTTCAGCCAGTCGGAGGGCTTGCGCGCGATCGGTATCAAAGCACAGGCCCAAAGTGGCCATTGCCGGCAATTCGGTAAATCCATTGCGAAAACGTTGGACCCGCCCCCCTTCATGATCTACTGCAATGATCAGTTCCGGTTTGAGATTGTGCAGCTCCGTCGTCAGAACATCGAGCTGGCCAGGAGATTCAAAATTGCGCGAAAACAGGATCACGCCGCCCACCAGCGGGTGGCAGATCAGGGCGCGCTCATCGCCGTCAGGGCGCAGGCCCATGATATCCAGCATGACCGGACCAATCACAGCCGTTCCAGGATCACGAAAGCCACCGCATGTTGTTCTTCATCCGTAACAGAAACGTGGGTATGCGTAATTCCCCTGGCCAGGGCAAAAGCTTCCAGATCAGGATGCATGGCAATAACCGGCGCGCCCTGTTCATCGTGAGCCGTGCCGATCTTGCGCCAGGTCACGGGGTTGTGAATTCCCGTGCCCATGGCTTTGGAAAACGCCTCCTTGACTGCAAAACGTTTGGCCAGATAGCGGGCGGGTTGGCCGTGAGAATTGAAGCGTTGTAACTCATAAGGGGTCAGGAGTTTTTCGGCAAGCCGGGTTCCGTGACGATTCAGGGCATCCCGGATTCGTCGTACCAGCACTGTGTCCACCCCGATCCCAATAATCATGAAACTGCGACAGCACCGGTAATAAGTGTCTTCATTTCGCGTACTGCTGTTTCCCAACCCACAAACAACGCTTGTGCCACGATGGCGTGGCCGATATTAAGTTCACGAATATTGGCCAGCCTGGCAATCTGGCGTGTGTTGTGATAGTTGAGGCCGTGTCCGGCATTGACCCGCAGCCCAAGACCAGTGCCGTAGTCTGCGGCAGTACGTAACCGTTCCAGCTCGATTTTCTGTTGCGCCTCGGTTTCCAGTTCAGCATAGTGTCCGGTATGCAGTTCCACCACTGCGGCACCTGCCGCCTGGGACGCATCCAGTTGCGCGTGATCCGCATTGATAAACAGCGATACCCGGATTCCAGCATCTCCCAACTTCTGGCAAGCTTTCCGGACACGGTCGAAATGTGTAACCACATCCAGCCCACCTTCCGTGGTGATTTCCTGGCGCCGTTCAGGCACCAAACAAGCATCGTGTGGGCGCGTCTTGAGGGCAATGGCCAACATTTCATCCGTCACAGCCATTTCGAGATTCATTCGAGTGGACAATACTTCGCGCAAAATTTCCAGGTCGCGATCCTGGATATGGCGGCGGTCTTCGCGCAAGTGCAGCGTGATAGCATCGGCTCCGGCGTATTCTGCCAGTAGTGCGGCCTGCACTGGACTGGGATAGCGGGTCCCCCGCGCCTGACGTAAAGTGGCGATATGATCAATGTTGACACCCAACTGAATCACAGCAACGGTAGCTCCTGAATGATGCGCCGGGTATGCAAGTCCTGATGATCCAGATGATGCCCCAGCAATTGTCGCATCAGCTGTTTACTCTGACTCAAGGTCACCGGGTCATCGTAACGTGACTGGGCCATGTCGAGCAGTGTTTTGCCCGCAAATTGTACTGTATTCCTACCCGGCTCGCCGACTCGAACAGCGCCACGTTCATGCTCAAAGTGGTACTGCACTGTAGCCTCAATAGGTTCCCCGGTGTCCGCTTCGCGCTCCAGTTGCAGGGCATAGCCCAATTCGCGCAATAGCGCGATTTCAAAAGCGCGTAACACAGGTTCAAACGGTTCAGTGGCAGCCAAACGCGCCAACGCGGTCTGGTAGATTTGAAACAGTTCGACGTGAGGATCGTCTCTCCCAAGCAGGCGCACCAGCAATTCGTTGAGGTAAAACCCGCAAAACAACGCACTGCCTTGCAGCAGTGGCAATCCTCCCTGCCATTCAGCGGTCTTGAGGGTACGCAGTTCACCATTGCCAAACCAGCTGACCAACAGGGGTTGAAAAGGTTGCATGAGGCCCCGCAGCGCAGAGCGTGGCCGACGAACTCCCTTTGCTACCAGGGGAACGCGCCCATGGTGAGCGGTAAGAAGTTCTACGATCAGACTGGTTTCTCGCCAGGGTGTGCTGTGCAGCACAAAAGCTGGTTCGGACACCACGTGACTGCGATCAGAGGTCATATCCCAACTGCCTCAAGGCACGCTCGTCATCGGCCCAGCCTCCCCTGACCTTGACCCATAACTCCAGATGCACCTTGCCCTGTACCAATGTTTCGATTTCCTTGCGTGCCTTGGTGCCGATAGCCTTCAACTTCTCTCCCTGATGTCCTATCACGATGGCTTTTTGATTGTCATTATCCACTACGATAGTAGCGTGAATTCGATGCAACCGGCCTTCCAACCGGTACTGGTCGATCTGCACCATCGCGGCATAGGGCAGTTCCTCACCCAGCAAGCGGAACAGCTGCTCACGAATGAATTCTGCGGCCAGAAAACGTTCATTACTATCGGTCAAGTCATCGGCATCGTACATAAATGGGGCTTCTGGCAGTCGCCTTTGAATTTCCTGCATCAGTCCATCAAAATCTTTATCTTGCTTGGCACTGAGCGGAATCACTGCATCAAATCGAAGTTCTTTGGCACGTTCCTGCAAAAATGGCAATAGCAAAGTACGCGGTTTGACCTGATCCACCTTGTTGATGACCAATAAGGGCCGAACTGCCTTTGGAATCCGGTCCAGCACCTGCTGATCGGCGATATTCCAACGCAATGCATCGATCACCATCAGGACTACATCGACATCCTGTAAGGTACTAAGCACAGAACGATTCATGGCCCGATTAAGCGCGTTGCCGTAACGGGTCTGGTAGCCCGGGGTATCAACAAACACAAACTGGGCTTCCGGGTGCGTTACGATGCCCTTGATGCGCGTTCGCGTTGTTTGCGGTTTACGCGAAGTGATGCTGATTTTTTGACCGACGAGGTGATTGAGCAGCGTGGATTTTCCTACATTGGGTCGGCCTACGATGGCCACGGTGCCACAGTGCGTCATTACCCCGCCCCTGGCAATTTCTGCAGGGCAAGCTGCGCCGCCAGCTGCTCTGCCATTCGTCGGCTCTTGCCTTCTGCTTCGGTACGCAGTGCCATATCATCCACGACGCAAAGTACCCGAAAAGTTTGGTCATGGGCTTCTCCCCGGGTTTCAAGCAGCTGATAGCGTGGTAATGATCGATGCCGGGCTTGCAGCCACTCCTGCAAACTGGTTTTGGCATCCTTGGGGGTTGCAGTGAGGTCGATGGCATCCATCATGGGCGCCAAGAGGCTTCGAATCACGGTCTCCGCTGCCGTAAATCCTCCATCGCGAAACACGGCGCCCAGCACGGCTTCGACAGCATCTGCCAGAATAGACGGGCGTCCACCCCCTCCGCTCTTGAGTTCTCCTTCCCCCAGCCGCAACAATTCACCCAGACGCAATTGCTGTGAAATCTGCAACAAGGCTTCCCGATTGACAAGACCTGCACGAATACGGCTCAGCTCGCCTTCGGGCAACTGGGAGTGACGATCGAATAAGATCTGGGCCACGACCAGGTTGAGGACACTGTCTCCGAGAAATTCGAGCCGTTCATTGTTGTTTACTGCATAGCTGCGGTGCGTCAGTGCTTCAAGCGCCAGCGCACTGGACTGAAACACGTAGCCAATCCGCCGACCAAGCTCCTGTGCCCGCGTATCGTCCGTGCGTGTCATGGGGGCTAGTAAACCAACGTGCCAATCCGGCTAAAGTCGTGAAAATTCATCCACACCAGCACGGCTTTGCCCACAATATTGTCCTCCGGAACAAATCCCCAGTAGCGACTGTCCGAACTGCGATCCCGATTGTCTCCCATCATAAAGTAGTGCCCAACAGGAACTTTGCAGGCAAATCCATCGGCGTTGTACAGACAAGCCGAACGGTCTGGGAAGTCACGCACCTGGGACAAAAAGATGGGGGGCTGCTGGTCTACAGTGATGATGCTGTGCTTATGGTCGCCCAGTATTTCCTGAAACCGGTCGAAATTTGCATAGCTCAGCGCGTCTTCCAGATCACTGAAGGAACCATCAGCCGCGATTGGAACAGTCGTGCCATTAATGGTAAGGCGCTTGGCTTGATAGACCACGGTGTCCCCTGGCAATCCCACCACCCGCTTGATGTAGTTGGTTGAAGGATCTTCAGGATACTTGAATACCATCACCTCACCACGTTGCGGATGATTGATACTGATCACGGTATGGTTGGACACCGGAAGCCTGATTCCATACGTGTACTTATTGACCAGGATAAAGTCGCCGATGCGCAGGGTTGGAATCATTGAACCGGAGGGGATCTTGAATGGTTCAAACATGAAGGAACGCACCACAAAGACCACCAGAATAACCGGGAAAAAACTCTTTGAAATTTCCAGCCAGGCGCTTTCTGCAACAACCGGAACATCCTTTGTGCGCCGTTTGCGCAACCAGTCCCACAACACCACAAGCCCCGTCAGCATGCTTGCCGCAAGCAGGATTTCTGAAAACCCGGTGACCTTGAGCAATAGTCCGAAAGCACAGACCAGCATGACCAACCACGCGGTCTGAACCCACCCGGCATGGCGATCCTGTTGTCCTCTGGGGCGCTTTGAAAACAGATCCCACGCAACTACAGGGAGTGTGAAAAGCAATCCAGCAACTCCCAGCTTAAAAAGGTCCATCATTTACTCTCCACTTGCAGGATGGCAAGGAATGCCTCCTGGGGAATTTCCACACTACCCACCTGCTTCATTCGCTTTTTTCCTGCCTTCTGTTTTTCCAGCAGCTTGCGTTTGCGCGAGATATCACCACCATAGCATTTGGCCAGAACATTTTTACGCAATGCCTTGATACTTTCACGCGCAATGATATGGGAACCGATCGCAGCCTGCACTGCCACATCAAACATCTGGCGCGGAATAAGTTCGCGCATTCGGGCGGCCAGTTCTCGTCCCCGATACAAACTGCTGGAACGATGGACCACCAGCGACAAGGCGTCCACTTTTTCACTGTTGATCAAGATGTCCAGTTTGACAAGATCGGAAGCGCGGAACGTCTTGAATTCATAATCCAATGAGGCATAACCCCGGCTTACGGATTTCAGCCGATCAAAGAAATCCATGACCACTTCATTGAGCGGCATTTCATAGGTCAGCACCACTTGGCGTCCCGAATACTGCATGTCAATCTGGACCCCGCGTTTCTGATTACACAGGGTAATCACAGAACCGACATAATCCTGGGGTAGCAGTATGGTGGCATTGATGATGGGCTCCCGAATTTCTTCTATTTTGGAGGGGTCGGGCATACGCGATGGATTTTCAATCTCCTCCACCGTCCCATCCCGCAACGCCACCTGATAAACCACGGTAGGCGCCGTAGTGATGAGATCCATATCGTATTCGCGTTCCAGACGCTCCTGCACGATCTCCATGTGCAGCAATCCCAAAAATCCGCAGCGGAAACCAAATCCCAGGGCCTGCGAGGTTTCCGGCTCGTATTGCAAAGAGGCATCATTGAGCTTGAGTTTTTCCAGCGCATCGCGCAGGGCATCGTACTGGTTTGTTTCTACCGGATAAAGGCCTGCAAAGACTTGCGGCTTGATCTCCTTGAACCCTGGAAGCGGCACTGTTGCCGGATTCTGGGCCAAGGTAATGGTGTCCCCCACTCGAGCCGCGTGCAGTTCGCGAATGCCGGCAATGACAAAACCCACCTGCCCCGCCGAAAGACTTTCCCGTTGCAGGGATTTGGGGGTAAACACACCAACCTGTTCGCATAAATAAGTGGTTGCTATGGACATCAGCAAAATCTTGTCTTTGGGGCGCAATACGCCATCCACAACCCGTACCAACATGACTACGCCCACGTAATTGTCAAACCACGAATCAATGATAAGCGCCTTCAATGGTGCTTGCAGCTTACCCTGAGGGGGCGGCACCCGGGCAATCACAGCCTCCAGAACCTCTTCTACCCCTTCTCCCGTCTTGGCGCTGACCCGCAACGCTTGATGGGCATCAATGCCGATAATGTCTTCGATTTCAGTGATGACCCTTTCAGGTTCCGCTGAAGGCAGGTCGATCTTGTTGAGAACCGGAACGACTTCAACCCCCTGTTCGATAGCGGTATAACAATTGGCCACTGTTTGGGCCTCGACCCCCTGCGAGGCATCCACCACCAGCACGGCCCCCTCACAGGCAGCCAGCGAGCGCGATACTTCGTAGGAAAAATCCACATGCCCAGGGGTGTCTATCAAATTGAGATTGTAAATTTGGCCATCGCGCGCCCTGTATTGCAGAGAGGCTGTCTGGGCCTTGATGGTGATGCCCCTTTCGCGCTCCAGATCCATGCTATCCAGTACCTGGGACGCCATCTCCCGCTCGGACAAGCCGCCACAAAGCTGGATGAAGCGGTCCGCCAGCGTGGATTTGCCGTGATCGATGTGTGCGATGATGGAAAAATTTCGGATCAGGTTCATGATGTTACGCAAAAAAGGGCATCCCAAGATGCCCTTTTGACAGGTTAGGGGGCCAAAAAGCCCGTAAAACCAGCATTCTAGATGAATTATGCCATCTTTGCAGGATGATCTTGTTCGCGGTGCTGCAAGGCGTCATCCAGTAACGCTTCATCGAAATGATAATGAAAAACCTCGCGCTCCCCATCCATCAGAAGCGGAACCCGCTCTCCAAAACGCGCTTCCAGTTCCGGGCTGGCATCCACATCAACGACTTTGAATTCAAAGCTCCGTATTTGCTGGGCGGATTCCAGGGCATTGATCATGTCATGACAAAGATGGCAATAGTCCCGGCTGTAGAGTGTAAAGCGCGCAGGCATCATTCGGGCTTAAGCGTCATGAATTCAGCGTTTTCTCCACGTTTGACCAGCAACGCCAGCATCTTTTTTGGATCAAGATGAGCCAGCGTCTGATTGAATTCCTGCACGGAATGAATCTCGCTGTTATTGATGGACAAGATCACATCACCATTTTGCAGGCCAGCTTTGGCTGCAGCACCCGATACCTCCTCGACCAGAACGCCGCTGTTGATATCGAGTTCCTTGCGCTGGTCCGCTGTGAGATCCGCCAGGCCCAGCCCTAATTTTCCGGCAGCACCGGCCAGATGACGTCTGCCCGGGTTCGTTTCACTCTGGGCAGATTTTTCCACGGGCATTTCCCCCACCGTTACCATGAGATCCATGGTGGCACCCTTGCGCCAAATCTGGACGGCCACTTTGGACCCGGCTTTTGTGGCACTCACCACGCGCGGCAAATCTTCCTGCGTGTTGATGGGCTTGCCGTCAAAACGCAGAATGATGTCGCTGGGATGTATGCCACTCTTCTCGGCAGGTGCCCCTTTCTGCACTGAAACCACCAATGCCCCTCGGGGTTTACCCAGCCCGAAGGAATCTGCAAGCTCCTTCGTCACTTCCTGGATCACCACGCCAAGCCAGCCCCGACTGACCTTGCCATTGGCACGCAACTGATCCGATACCTGCAGCGCCACATCAATGGGAATGGCAAAGGACAGGCCCATGAAACCGCCTGTGCGGCTGTAGATCTGCGAGTTAATGCCAATCACTTCCCCTTTCATGTTGAACAGTGGCCCGCCCGAATTGCCGGGGTTGATGGGCACATCGGTCTGGATAAAAGGCACCAGCGTTTCTTGTGGAAGAGAGCGGCCCTTGGCACTGACGATACCCTTGGTCACTGTGCTCTCAAACCCGAATGGAGAACCAATGGCAACCACCCATTCACCCACCTTGACCTTGTTGGAATCGCCAATTTTTACCGTCGGCAGGCCGCTGGCATCGATTTTGAGCACAGCCACGTCTGTCTTGCGATCAATGCCGACCACTTTGGCCTTGAATTCCCGCTTGTCCTGCAATGCAACCATGACTTCGTCTGCCCCCTGAACCACATGCGTATTGGTCAGAATATAGCCATCCTGGCTGACAATGAATCCGGAACCCATGGAATGAGATTCCCCGATGGGCCCTTGCTGGCCGGGCCCGGGAATCATGGGTATCCCAAAACGCCGGAAGAAATCAAACATGGGATCGTTATCTTGAGGAGATGGTTGGCCGGGATTGTTGGCAGCAGGACGCGCATTGGTAGTGGCGCTGATATTGACCACCGTAGCGGCCTGCTTTTCAACGATATCCGTAAAATCCGGCAGATTTTCCGCCTGTACCCACCAGGCCCACATCCCAAAAACAATCGTAAGAACAACTCGCTTCATGGATGACTACTCCGAAGATTGATGACGGATTGGCCCATTTGCGTCACTGAGGCCAAGGGAACTTCACCGACGACGGTGATTTGATTTTCAGCTGTTCGGGCTGAGAAATAGCTGAGCGAACTGCGCAAAGACTCAATGCGGTTGGGCCGCGGCGGGCCGTCTGCAGGTTCGATAAAGACTGATATCGACGCCAGGCCATCCGAATACAACATATGGGTCATGGTTCCATTGCGTCCAGGAATGGCTCGCCGAACCTCGACAATTTTGCGAAATCCCGGAGGCACGCTCGAAACCACCCAGCCACTCCCGCTGACTTCAGGGCCAACAGACGGGTTTGTATCCAGACGCCAGCTCGCCGTATCCGAATAGGCCGGCTTGAACTGGGAGAGATCAGGGTGCGCGCCGATGGTGACCTCAGTAAATACCGACATCTGGACGGGTTCGCCATGAGGCCCCAGCGTCACTTCCTTGAGTAACAGGTTGGTGAGCAGGTCAGCGCAAAACTGATGGGCAAAGCGCAGGTTGTCGCGTGGGCTCACCTTAATGACCTGGCAATCGTGACCGGCCACCCGGTCCGACCCCACAATGGCGATGTCATAATTGTCGAGGTAGGTTTGGAAAGGCGGTGCGATCAAGGCTGGAAAAAACCGACGGCCTTGACCATGTTCCAGGCGAACCGAACGGGCGTCCGGAAAGTAGCAGCGCATCTCGTCATTGGCACGGATGATTTCGCGTGGGGGACCGTCCAGCGTATCGATCTTGGTGTGCTCCTGACCATTCTCAAACGCGTGGATCACCCGCGATGCTTCCATCCTGCCATCGTGCTGAAATACAAAAATGCCAGAATAGGAAAGTTGCTGCGCCGCTACGGCCAATTGATTCAGCAGGTCCTGCGGCTCGATAGCCCTGGGGCCCTCCGCGCACGCCAGCACTGGCAACAACAACAGCCCGAACACGGAATGCTTTAGGTAAACGTTCATCGTGATGCGACGGTGCCCGCTGCGTAATCCACGGTTTGAAAGCCGGACAGGGGCGACCATTGCCGATGCATGGCTACATAAGGATCGGCTTCGGTGGTCTGAGTGACTTGAAGGGTCTGGGCGGGTACGGCGGAGGACGCCGTATTCTGAGCCATGGTTTGGCTGGAAGGCCCTTCGTTGCGTTGCAGGGTCCAGGTGGAAACGGACACCGCTGCCACTGCGGCCGCTACAGCCAACCAGCGCGTGATACGGCTGGTGGGGCTGGCGCGCCGGGGGGCCAGTATGGTGGGCTCGGCTACCAGGGCACGAGCAACGCGTTCGCCCAGCCGAACGTTGCCAATACCCTTTTCGCGCAATACATCCCCGATGAGGTGGTAGTCGTTCCAGATCTGTACCAGTTCGCCCTCTTCCTTCATGTGGGCCAGCACCATGGGTTCCAGCAATGGGTCCAGTTCGCCATCCATCAGGGCGGAAAGGTGTTCGCGGTTCATTACCATCTCCTGTCTTTTGACACATCCAGCTGCGGACGCAGCCGCTCAGCAATCGCTTCTCTCGCTCTGAAAATACGAGAGCGAACCGTCCCAATGGGACAATTCATCAACGTGGCGATTTCTTCATAACTCAGACCTTCAATTTCGCGCAAGCGGATGGCTGTGCGCAGTTCTTCGGGCAAAGCCTCCATGCTGGCATTGACCGTCTCGACAATTTGCCGGCTCATGAGTTCGGCTTCGGGCGTATTGACATCCCGCAACAACTCGCCGCCCTCAAAGTTTTCGGCATCTTCGTTGCCCACGGCCGTCTGGATGGGCACTCTCCGGCCTTGCGCCACCAAGTAGTTCTTTGCCGTATTGACTCCGATTCTGTAGAGCCAGGTATAAAACGCACTGTCTCCGCGAAAAGCGCCCAGGGCACGGTAGGCCTTGATGAATGCCTCCTGGGTCACATCTTCCGCTTCTCCAGGATCGCGCACCAGGCGGCTTACCAGGCGCGTCAGTTTGCGTTGGTATTTGGCCACCAGCATTCCAAAAGCCCGTTTGTCTCCCGCCTGGGCCCGCTCGACCAGCTTCTGGTCGATCTCACGATCTGTCATGCCACTCCCGGCAATATGAATATCTTCCCGACCCTCAGGCCGAGCCACAACGACACTCCGGAGTGTAGTATACAAGGGCGCAACGTTCTCAACGGTGGTATCACTAGCCATGCAGGCGTTGACCATGCCCCTTTCGATTGGTTCCGATGAATCATGACTGAATTGCTCACCCTGGACGAAATACGCGCTGCCGAGCACCAGGCATCCATCACCCTGGCACCGCATGCCCTGATGGAGCGCGCGGGCAACGCTGCTGCAGCCTGGATTACTGCCCATTACCCCCCTCCCCGGCCGGTGATCGTCCTGACAGGCCCTGGGAATAACGGTGGCGATGGCTGGGTGGTCGCACGTCAATTACTGCGCTCAGGATTTTCTACCACAGTAATCACTACGGGTCATCTGGACCCTCTCCCGGAAGATGCCGCCCTGGCGCGACGACATTATCTGGAAACAGGGGGTCCGATCGCCACACACTGGAGCCCACAACAAAACCCGCTGCTGATCGTCGACGCCTTGTTCGGCATCGGTCTTAACCGGGCTCCTGAAGGCCGCTACGCCAAATGGATTGCGCTACTCGATGAGGTACGTTGTCCCATCATCTCACTGGATATTCCGAGTGGTCTTAACGGTGATACCGGGCTGGCTCCCGGACTGGCCATACACGCAAGTCACACGCTGACCTTTATTGCAGCGAAGGCCGGGCTCTACACTGCTGACGGACCAGATCATTGCGGCATCATTACCGTTCTCGATCTCCATATTCCAGCCCATGGAAGCGGCATGCTTCTCGCGGGTTTGGAATTGATACGTGCCTGGCCTCAACGCCGGCGTAATACCCATAAAGGCCAATTCGGATCTGTCGGCATCCTGGGTGGCGCCCGCGGAATGACAGGAGCCGCACTACTGGCAGCCTGCGCAGCACTGAAATGCGGTGCCGGGCGGGTCTGGCTGGCAACACTGGATGAAACACCGGCCGCCCAACTCGCGACGTTGCGACAACCCGAATTGATGGCAGCAACGCCGCAGGAGTTACTGCGCAATGACTTGCTTACAACACTGGTAGTCGGACCCGGCATGGGCCATTCGGAACAAGCAACGACCCTGTTGGCACAGGCCCTGGCATTACCTTGCAAGCTGATCCTGGATGCGGATGCCCTCAATCTGATAAGCACCCATCCCGACCTTGTACACCAGGTTAACCGCCGCACCGCTCCCACGATCCTGACGCCCCATCCTGCAGAAGCCCTCCGTTTGCTGGACGGCCTGATAAACTCCAACCGGGTGCAAACCGCCATCACGCTGGCACAGCGCTATCAAAGTCTGGTAGTGCTGAAAGGAGGCGGAAGCGTCATCGCCAACCCTCAGGGGAACTGGTGGATCAATGTCACAGGCAATGCCGGTTTGTCGGCCGCCGGGATGGGTGACGTCCTTGCCGGTGCGATCGGAGCACTGGCAGGCCAGGGGCTGTCCCCGCTCCAGGCACTGCAATGCGCTGTATACGCCCACGGCGCGGCAGCGGACCATTGTGTGGCTCGAGGGATGGGGCCCGTAGGATTAACCGCTTCGGAGGTGACGAACGCGCTACGTCAAGTCCTCAACGCACGTTAATGGGGAATCCGCCTGGTGTCGAGCCAGCGGTTCACGAACCGGATGCCGATTGCGGTCAACAACAAGCTGCTTGACAGATGTGCCAGGATTTCCAGGACGCCGGCGCCTGGGGCGGCACCCATCAGCGCTTCCACCGATTCTCCGGAAAAAGTCGAAAACGTGGTCAGCCCCCCCAGAAAACCCGTAATGAAGAATAATCTGACGACTGGTGGAAGATTGTCGTGGTGTTCAAACAAGCCAATCGCCACTCCCACCAGAAAACCTCCAAGACAATTGGCCGCCAGGGTACCGAATGGCACCAATGCGCCGGGCTGATTGAAAATTACAGCCAGCACCCAGCGCAGCAATGAACCGAGCGCGGCACCGGTACCCACTGCCAGGAACTGATGGTGAACGGGATGTCCTAGTTGCATGGCACCCATTATAATTCCAGGCATTCAATACCACGAAGGAAATTTTCCCATGCCCCAACGGGAATCCATGGCATACGATGTAGTGATTGTCGGCGCGGGCCCTGCTGGCCTGGGTTGTGCGATCCGCCTCAAACAATTGGCTGGTGCAGAAGGCCTGGAACTGTCCGTGTGTGTCCTGGAAAAGGGAGCCGAAGTGGGCGCCCATATCCTGTCCGGCGCAGTCATGGAACCGCGTGCCTTGAATGAATTGTTCCCTGACTGGCAAAAACGCGGTGCTCCTCTGCACACGACCGTCACAGAAGATCAATTCCTCTATTTGTCAGCGCGGCACAAATGGCGCCTGCCCACCCCGCCCGCCATGCAGAATCACGGCAATTACATCGT
>JAGWPH010000071.1 GCA_028870615.1 Betaproteobacteria bacterium | reverse complement strand
TTGATTTCGCAGCAGGAGGTAGACAGGTGAACGCGATTGGGCATCTCCTCGCGGCGGAACTCAACGATCAGATCATCCATCAGTGACTTGACCACACCTGAGGCATCGGTACCCGGAATATCACAGTGCAGCCAGCCCTGCGTATGGGCGATCATCGAAATGGAATTGCCGGTACCTCCCACGGGAAATCCGCTGGCTTCCAGCTCATTGATCAGCGGCGCCACCTTGGACTCATCCGCCACCATGAATTCAATATTGGAACGGATGGTAAAACGGACATGCCCCTCGGCGAATCGATCGGCTATGTCGCACAGTTTGCGAATGGTAAAGACATCCATCTGGCGCTGCGTCCCTGCACGTACCGACCAGACTTGATCGCCGCTGTGCGATACATGATGCAACACGCCAGGACGGGGACGATCGTGATACTTCCAGTTGCCGTAATTCTTGAGCAGGGTTGGGTGCATGTACTGCTTGTTGTCCGGCACACCGCTTTCCACAGGACGACGCATTTGGGGTTGTTGGCTCACGATCACTCTCCTCCGGCAGCCTGCTTTCTGGCGTTGATCCTGGCAACTTCATCATCCCACCCGTCAGTACGGACGTAGGGATTCATGCGAGGGGAGTTGACCATATTGGGATCCACTTCAATTTCCATGGCATCAAGAAAATTAACAAGGCCAATGCGCTCGATCATCTCGCCCGTTCGCTCGTGTTCCAGCGCATTCTCGGCAAAGAAATCAATGATCTTTCGGCCTAACTCGACTAATTTTTCGTAGTCTTCGTCGGATTCCAGTTTCATGAAGGGCACCACCACCGTCCCCATCAGATCCCCGATTTTCAGGGTGCGTTTGCCGCCAACCAGAATCGTCGCCCCTTTGTCCTTTCCCGGAGACAGGGCGCCGGTCATGGCGTTGATGCATTGCATGCATCGCACACAACTCTTGTTGTCAATTTCCAGGGATTGGGTGTCGTTAAGTTCCAGGCTGGAATAATGCCCTTCGTTGCGCGCTTTGCCTGCATCCCTGACGCGAATGGCATTGGTTGGACACCGTGCCACCACCGAGTTGATCAGGCGATTGAGCCCCTGTTTTTGAAACCAGGCACGCCCCATGGCATTGTCCGTGCGGATGTTATCGCGCCAGGTGCCGATGACCGACATGTCCGCGCGCTGGATGGAATTCATGCAGTCGTTGGGACAGCCCGAAAACTTGAATTTGAACTTGTAAGGCAAGGAGGGACGATGAATGTCGTCCAGAAAGGTGTTGACCACGGTGCGATGGGCCCGGGCTTCGTCAAAGCAGGACTGCTCGCAGCGCGCGCTGCCCACGCAGGACATCGATGTACGCACTGCCGGGCCCGCGCCGCCCAGATCGAATCCAAGCTCGTTGATTTCGTCGAAGGCTTTTTGCACGTTCTCGGTCGTTGCGCCCTGAAACATGATGTCACCCGACTGCCCATGGAAAGCGATCAAACCGGACCCATGACGCTCCCAGATATCGCACATCTTGCGCAAGACATCGGTATCGTAGTGCATTCCCGGAGGAGGCATGACACGCAGGGTATGAAACTCGGCGGCGTCCTTGTAGACCGGCTGACCATTTTCATCCTTAAGCTCGGTAAAACGCGGAATGACGCCACCGCCGTAACCAAACACGCCGACGGTACCGCCTTTCCAGTAACCTTTTTTGGTCTTGTATGAAGTTTCGAGCTGCCCCAGCAAATCCACCATCTGATCCTTGTCCTGGGCCAGACGCTTCAACCCTGTGACAAAGCTGGGCCATGGTCCTGACTCCAGTTCGTCAAGGTTTGGCGTATCGTGCATTTTTTTGGCCATTTCTCCTCCTTCTTGTTGGGTCGCCCGTGTTGCAGGGGTCGGCATTCTGATTCGGAATAGCTGCCAGCGATTCGAAAATTTGTTATTTGTATGCCATGATCACTGAACTCCACGAGACATTAAATAGCCCGAATGGGGGGGGATACGCTTTCCTGAAGGGTTACATCACCGCCCCCTCTACAGGCTATAGACGCATTGCTCAGGAATCACGACCATGGCTGAAATCATCGCGTTGGCTCGCTTTACCGTTCCCCTGGGACAACAGGAGATTGAAGTGCAGCAGATTGAACACACGGAAGGAGGCATGCCCCTGATGCGCCTGCGCATTCGGGAGGGCAAGCGCTTTACCATCTTTGACATTGATCCTGTCACCGCACGTGAGCTCGGTGCTGTATTGCAGCATTGGTCCGCCACGCAAGGCGGTTGAATCCGTGCTGCCCCCTGTTCCACAGATGACCGACATCGCTTTTGCCGTCCGTGGCGATTTTGTTCCCCTGGGGTACGCTTTCCCCCTTTTGCAAAGCGTTGCGGCCGTTTTACCCTGGTTCATGGACGAACCCTTGGCTGGCTTGTTGCCCCTGCGCGGCACCCATCATGATCAGGGCATTTGGTTGCCGCGCCGCACAAAACTGGTGCTGCGTCTTCCCACCGAACGCCTCTCGCAAGCTCGGGCCCTAACCGGACAGCGACTGCCCCTGGAGAGTGGCTCCTTGACGGTGGGTGAGAGTGAAGTCCGCCCCCACGTGGGCCACCCGACATTGCATGCACATCTGGTTGCCACGCCACTGGACGAAGCCGGATTCACCGCCGTCGTCCAAAAAGAACTCTCCGTATTGGGCATCGAAGGCCAATGGATATGCGGAAAACATCACACGCTCCAGGATGGTCTTCGCACGGTCAGCGGGTTTAGCCTGGCAGTCCATCATTTAAAACCGGAGCAATCGCTGCGTTTGCAGCAGGCAGGGTTGGGTGAAGCGCGCCATCTGGGATGCGGCATTTTTGTGCCATTTAAGGCCATTCCCAACCTGGAATGAAAAGAGGAGACTACCGATGGGATATCTCGTAGGAGAAGCAACGCTTGAAACGGATAACGAAGGCTATTTGCTGGAACCCAATTACGATGACGAGACTGTGGCAGTCATCGCCGCATCGGAAAATATTTCGTTAACACCGACACACTGGTTGATCGTTGAATACATGCGTGACGAGTATCGGGAACATGGCCATACCCCAAATTTCAGAAACATGTTAAAGGACGTCCAGGAATTCATGCCCGAGGTGGACAGCAAATTTCTGTATGACCTGTTTCCCTTGGGCCCAGCCAAACAGGCCGCTAAAATTGCCGGCCTGCCCCAGCCCCTGGGCAAAGGGGGCTACTAGGATGAGCACCCAAACGGCTGCGCCCGATGTTTTTCTGGATCTCAAGGGGCTGACCTGCCCCGGCCCCGTCCTGGGTGCCAAACGCATGGTGGATTCGCTGGAATCCGGCCAGGTGTTGCTGCTGGTGTCCGATTGTCCCGGAACTCACGACGACCTCCTTGCGTGGGCGAAACAGACCGGAAATCAGTTGCTCAAGACCGAGAAAATGAAGGATGGCGGCACCGGATACACTATCCAGAAGGGCCGTACCGAATCACATCATCCCAATGCGATTCTGGATATTCGCGGCGTGTCCTGTCCCGGCCCCATCGTCGAAGCAAAAAAATTGCTGAATGGCATGCAGCCGAAAGAGATCCTGAAACTGGTCAGCAACTGTCCTGGCATCCGTTCCGACATCACGGGCTGGGCCAGCGCCACGCACATGACCATCCTGGACACGGTGGAAACAACTGCGGGCGAATTTGCGTTTTACATCCAGAAGAATTGAGTTCATTCCCTCGTCAGGTGCCCCATGCGTGTCCGGAGCCAATGGTTTAAAAGCGGGCGCCCCAAGTCCCCCGAAGAAATTGCGGGCGCCGTGGCCTTCATTGCCTGGCGTATTGCCCAAAACGCTCTAAAAAATACCCGCCTCGCCCACTTCGATGTGGCCGTGGGGAACCAGTACTTCGATTTTCTTCGTGAATTCCTGATATTCCTGATCCAGGTTGCTGACCGCATCGCCTACCGTCAGTTCGACTGGAACGTTCGGGTCACATTCACCTCCACGCTCTCCCACCGCGTCGCCGATACCCTGGCAGAAAACCAGGCCGAACTGCTGGGTGGCCCTCTTGCCGACCTCAAAACGCGTTTTATTCAGCGTCTTAACCAATGCGCCGACGATTACGCAGGATTTGAATACGACTCACAAAGCTTGAATTTTGCCTTTGTACGGTACCTGGGTCACGCCATGCAGCAGATCATGGATGGCCACGATCAGCAATGGGTCATCGATCAAATGATGAGTATCGAGGCTCCGGAAGCCATCACGACTCTGGAAAAGGCAATGAAAGGCCTGCTGGATGATTCCCCTCGCTCCGCACGCAGCAGCAGTCCTGGCGGCCCGGAATAGGTTGCACGCCACATGATTGCTTCTCCATTCGATCTGAAGGCTCACGACACCTATGCAGCCTGGCGCCAGCGTAAGCTCGACACCCCGCCGCCGACCGGCGCCGGCCTCATCGTGGAAATCGGGAACCCCCGGGCCCTCACGGCTGCCGAGCATGCCGCACTGATGCGACGCATCCGTCAATGGAACATGGCGCTATATGCCGGCGCAGCACTGGAAGCGGACCCCGGGATTCTACGACTGCTGGGCCGGCAGTTTGGATTGACGCACCTCGATGCCAATTGGCTGGCCGGCGAAGATGGTATTTCGGATATCAGCGTACACGAGGGAGGAACGCTTGAAGCCTATATTCCCTATACCAACCGCCCCATCAAATGGCATACCGATGGCTACTACAATCCTCCGGAACGGCTGATTTACGGCATGCTTTTGCATTGTGTTTGCAGCGCGCTCGAGGGCGGGCAATCTGATAAGCCTTTAGGGAGGAAACCGCAGGCCATCTTGGATGCAGCGATGCCGCACGCTGTTGCTTGCCGGATGACGTGTTTGC
>JAGWPH010000070.1 GCA_028870615.1 Betaproteobacteria bacterium | reverse complement strand
CTCTGGCAAATGTTTGTGTTTGTGATGCTTGCTGTTCCGGGTCACGCTTACGAGTTGTTTCCCATCGCAGTTCTCATTGGCACGTTGTATGGCCTGAGCAGCCTTGCGGCACATTCAGAAATTACCGTGATGCGGACGTCCGGCATGTCGCGCAACAAGCTGGCCTCAGCACTGATTCGAATAGGGTTGCTTTTCGTGCTTGCGGCATTTTTGTTGGGTGAATTGATCATGCCGATTTCCGAAGAGGCGGCACAACAATGGCGGCTCAAGGCGCTTAACAATTTTGTTGCGACCCAGTTTCGCTCCGGGATCTGGGTTAAGGACAGAGGCAGTTTCATCAATGTGCGCGAGATGATGCCGGACAATTCTCTACGCGACCTGCGCATCTATGACTTCGATGACGAGCGTCGTCTCAAGCGCATAAGCACGGCGAAGAAAGCGTTTTATATGCAAGACCACCAATGGCGACTCACCGATGTGGAGCGAACCCTGTTCGATAAAAATGGGGTCACGGTCCAGCGCGAACCCAACGCCTTCTGGGATTCCGTTCTCACCCCCACAGTGATGTCCACGCTACTGGTGGAACCTGAACAGATGTCCGTGTGGAATCTCTTTGCCTACATTCGCCATTTGCGCGACAACAGCCAGCAGACCGTGCGATTTGAAATAGCCGAGTGGAGCAAGCTGCTCTATCCGTTTTCCATTCTGGTAATGATGTTGCTGGCGTTGCCTTTTGCCCTGCAACGGCCACGTTCAGGGGTTGTGGGGATTCGCATCATGATTGGAATTGGGCTTGGCCTGGGATTTTATCTGACCAGTCGGTTCTTTTCCTATCTGGGCCAGCTCAACAACTGGAGTCCCATCATCAGCACGATGGCACCCAGCCTGACCTTCCTGCTGATCGCGTTTTTGCTGGGCTGGTGGACAGAACGTCATGCTTGAGCGCGCGCTTCTCGAATGAGATGCAACCCGAGCAGGCGGTCGTGCAGAAACTGACCTTCGCGGTCCAGCAGCGCCCACACCAGGCTGGCCCCGGATAACAGGCCCGGCCAAGCCAGCAGGTAGCGTAGCAGGCAGCGTGGCCAGGACGGGAGCCCTCCCCGGGCATTCATCAGGCGAAAGCGCCAGGTTTTCATCGGCACGGTCTGCCCTGAACGGTGCCAGAAATAACTGAAATATACGCCCAGCATCAGGAACAGGTAGACCTGGTACGCCGTACGAAATTCAGGATGATGTTCGTAGTGGGTCAGCATGACAAACGGCAGGCCGGCCGCCATCAATACGCCACCCACGACCAAGGCTTCATATCCCATGCAGACCAGGCGCGGCAGCAGCGGCAGGCGCATTGGCATTACCGGGTCGGGACAGCAGGTGTTGGGGCTGCTGGTGCGGTTGTCGTCGGAGCGGGGTTGTTGGATTGATTGGCTTCCCAGCGGGACCTAACAGCTTCCTTCTTTTCTGGCGGCAATGCATGGAAGGTCTTGAAATTCTGTCGGGCCGTTTCGCGTGCTTCGCGCGGCAGGCGAGTCCATTCAGGAATGCGGGCCCTGAAACGGGCCTGCTCCTCGGGAGTCAATTGGGGATAATGCTTGGCGGCATTGACGAGACGGCTGCGCTGCAGTTGCGACAGGCCATCCCAGTCTTTTTCGGCCGGGGCCAGGATGGATTTTTGCTCGGCGGTGAGGGCATCCCAGCGTGGGCCCGGTTCATGAGCCCAAACGGGAGAAGCAGTTAGCGCAGTCAGGAGCGCCCATGCAATCAGCGCGTTTCTTGCAGCCATGCGCCAAAATCTTTTTGGGCGAAAGCCTGGGGTGGAATCTCGCTGGCCAGCAGTTTGGCATCCAGCTGACCGTTGTCGTCATCAGCATCCTGGTCGTGTTGCCAGTAGTTGATGACAATGATGGAGAGGGCAATCATCAGGGCTGCCAGGGTCATGCGCAGGATGGGGTGACGGTCTTCCCACCAACTCGGGTGCGCCAGGTTATGCCCGGCTGTGATCAGTCGCAGCCGTTTGACCGGAACTTGCGACAGGGCAGCAAAGCGGCTTTCGTGGAGGCGATTCACGATGGCAGGGTCGAGCTCGCGCAACCCCTGGTCGAGATGGCGTGCAACCCGTTGTGCGATGTCGAATTCGTTCATAATGTAATGCCTTTAGCGGAAAGCAGGGCCGATAGCTTGTGGACCGCACGGGAACAATGGGTCTTGACACTGCCCTCCGAACAACCCATGGCGGCAGCCGTCTCAGCGACGTCCAGCTCTTCCCAGTAACGCAGCAGGAAGGCTTCCCGTTGACGAGCAGGGAGGTTTTTCAGGGCCGCCTCGATCTCCCCCATAATTTGCTTCTGGCTCAACCGGTTTTCGGGATTATGGGAGACTTGCCCATCGGGTGCTCCTTCCAGGGACTCGAGCAGGTCGGAGTCGTCGTCTTCATCACTGTTTTTGAGGCTACTGACCAGGGGAGTCCACCAGGAACGGATTTTATTGCGGCGAAAATGGTCCCTGATGGCATTTTGCAATATACGTTGGAAGAGGGGACCCAATTCTTCCAGCGGCCGGGCGTGGTACTTTTCGGCAAGTTTGAGCATCGCTTCCTGCACGATGTCGAGGGCGGCCGCCTCGTCGCGCACCGCATAAATGGCATGTTTGAACGCGCGGCGTTCAACCTCGGCCAGGAAATCGGACAACTCCTGATGGGAAGCCAGGGGGTACTCCTCCGGTGAATTTTGCAGATGGTAACAAAGGACCCTTGGCTTTGCTTGCCAATCCACTGCCTGATACGACAGGCGTCATGTCCTGGGCGAACTGGCTCCATACCGGCGCAAACCTTGACCAAAGTGAGCGGAACCTTTAACCTGCAAGGTTTTCGATGGTTGAACCATGCGACTGACCGGTGCAGAAATCACAATCCAGTGCCTCCAGGAAGAGGGTGTCGAGTTTGTGTTCGGCTACCCTGGCGGGGCAGTCCTCTACATTTATGATGCCTTGTTTAATCAGGACAAGGTCAAGCACATCCTGGTACGTCATGAGCAGGCTGCGCTGCATGCCGCAGACGCCTATGCCCGTGCCAGTGGTCGAACCGGTGTGGCCCTGGTCACCAGCGGCCCTGGGGTAACCAACGCCGTTACCGGTATTGCAACTGCCCACATGGACTCCATCCCCATGGTGGTTATTTCGGGTCAAGTGCCTACTCCGGCCATCGGGCTGGATGCTTTTCAGGAAGTGGATACCGTTGGGATTACCCGGCCTTGCGTCAAGCACAACTTCCTGGTCAAGCACGTGGACGAACTGGCCAGTACCATCAAGAAAGCCTTTTATGTGGCGGCTTCTGGCCGACCCGGCCCAGTCCTGGTGGACATCCCCAAGGACGTGTCGCAGCACATCGCCGAGTTTATCTACCCCAAATCGGTCTCCATGCGCTCCTACAACCCGGTCACCAAGGGGCATTCCGGACAGATCAAGAAAGCGGTCCAGATGCTGCTGGAAGCCCGTCGACCTATGGTCTACGTGGGGGGCGGTGTCATCCTGGGCAACGCTTCGGAGCAGTTGACCCACCTGGTGCGGGATCTGGGTTTTCCCTGCACAAATACCCTGATGGGCCTGGGGGCTTATCCGGGGACAGACCCCCAATTTGTCGGGATGCTGGGCATGCACGGGACCTACGAAGCCAACCTTGCCATGCAGCACTGTGACGTGCTACTGGCCGTCGGCGCACGGTTCGATGACCGCGTCATCGGTAATCCCCAGCATTTTTATTCGGAAGCCCGTCGCATCATCCATGTGGACATTGACCCCTCCTCCATCTCCAAACGTGTGCGGGTGGATGTGCCCATCGTGGGCAACGTCGCCGATGTTCTGGAAGAGATGCAAAAGCTTATCAATGCGTCACCGGTGCGTCCCGATACCACGGCACTCAAGGACTGGTGGAAGCAGATCGGCGAATGGCGCGCGCGTGAGTGCCTGCGGTATGACCACAGCAGTGCCATCATCAAGCCCCAGTACGTGGTCGAAAAACTGTATGAGGTCACCCACGGGGATGCCATCGTGACTTCAGATGTGGGCCAACACCAGATGTGGGCCGCACAGTATTACAAATTCGACAAACCTCGGCGCTGGCTCAATTCAGGCGGGCTGGGAACCATGGGTTTTGGCTT
>JAGWPH010000069.1 GCA_028870615.1 Betaproteobacteria bacterium | reverse complement strand
GCAGGAAGCGCTGGCCAAACAGGAACAACTGAAGGATCTGGCACTGGAATGGCACTTCATCGGCCCCGTTCAAAGCAACAAGGCGCGCGCGATTGCCTTGCATTTCGATTGGGTCCATGGCGTGACCCGACTGAAAATTGCCGAGCGACTTTCTGCAATCCGGCAGGAAGCCGGTCTTGCGCCGCTTTATATTTGCCTGCAAGTTAACCTCAGCGGCGAACCCGGCAAGGCAGGCGTGGCTCCCGAAATGGTGGCTTCCCTGGCGGCTGCGGTGGTTGGGTTGCCGGGCCTGCGATTGCGAGGGTTGATGACCTTGCCCGAACCCACTACAGTTCCTGAACTTCAGCACCAACGCTTTGACGCCTTGCGGAGATTGCAGGCTGACTTGAACAGGCAGGGCTATGGTTTGGACACGTTATCCATGGGAATGTCCCAGGACTTTGCCGCAGCCATCGCAGAAGGCTCTACAATAGTGCGAATTGGCACAGCCATTTTTGGGGAACGTCGGAAAACATCATGAGTATCGTATTCATTGGAGGCGGCAACATGGCCTCGGCATTGATCGGGGGGCTGGTTGCTCACGGCCAGGAGACAACCGACATCAGCGTGGTCGAGATCGATCCTGAAACCTCGCGACGACTGCGCGATACCTGGGGCGTGGCCACCTACGGTGAAGCGCCCCCCGCACTGAACGGCGTGGGGACGCTGGTGTTGGCGGTCAAACCGCAACATATGGCCGCAATGGCACATGCCCTGCCGCCACTGGCCCAGGATGTGCGCGTCATCAGCATTGCCGCAGGAATCCGGACGGCGCCACTGTCCCAGTGGCTCAAAGGGCACGTCAACATCGTGCGCGCGATGCCGAATATGCCGGCTCTGGTTCAGCAGGGTGCGGCCGGGTTGTATGCCATGCCTCAGGTATCGCAAGAGGATCGTCTGCATGCCCAGTCCCTGATGCGTGCCGTGGGTTCTGCCGTATGGGTGACGCGTGAAGCGGACCTTGATGCGGTGACTGCAGTGTCTGGAAGCGGGCCCGCCTATGTATTTCTGCTCATGGAGGCCATGTTGGAAGCTGCCCGTTCCATGGGACTGGAAGAGGCTGCCGCAACGACGCTGGTGCTGGACACGGTGCGGGGTGCCGCCATGCTGGCGAAGGCCGGTCCGGACACACCGGCACAATTGCGACACAAGGTCACCTCTCCTGGAGGGACCACGGAAGCCGCACTGGCCATACTGAACGCGGCCTCCCTGGAAGAAACCATCAGTCAAGCCATGCATGCCGCTGCAGCGCGCTCTCGCGAACTGGGTGATGGTCTGGCAAGTGACGCGGGAGAATCGAATTGACTGGCAGCCTGCAATTCCTGTTTGAAATTGGTTTTGGTTTATTTTCATTTGCTGCGTTGTTACGGTTTCTCCTGCAACTTTTTGGCGCACCCTATCGAAATCCAGTCAGCGAATTTTCTGTTTCCCTCAGCGATTTTGCCGTGCGGCGGATGCGTTGGCTGATTCCCGGCGTGCGGGGCGTGGACTATACGCCATTGATCTGGGCCTGGGTGCTGGAATGCCTGCTGTTGACAACCAATCTCACGTTGTTTGGCATGGTCCGGGTTTTCGAGCTGTTTCACTTTCTGCCCTGGATCCTGGCCATGGGGGCGGTGAGCGTGTTGCGACACGGACTGTACATCCTGATGGGGGCGGTTTTTGTGCTGGCCGTCCTGAGTTGGGTCAATCCCCACAGCCCGGTCATGCCCGCAGCGGATGCCCTGACACGTTCCTTTCTCAATCCATTACGGCGACTGATTCCGATGATGGGAACCGTTGACCTGACGCCGGTGATCCTGATGGTGATCTTTCAACTGACGCTGACCATATTGGTCGGTGCCCTGGAAATGATGGCGCAACGCCTCATGTAATCACATCAGGATGACATCGTACTGTTCCTGGTTTGATTCCGATTCCACCTGCAGGCTGATGGGCTTTCCGATAAAGTCACTGACACCTGCCAATCCCTGGGATTCCTCGTCCAGAAACAGGTCAATCACCCGCTGATGGGCAATGATGCGGTATTCCCGGGCCTCGAATTCACGGGCAGAACGAACGATTTCGCGCAGGATTTCGTAGCACACGGTTTGCGGGGTTTTGAGTTGTGCGCTGCCCCGGCAGCAAGGGCAGGGTTCACACAGCACATGCGCCAGACTTTCACGGGTGCGCTTGCGTGTCAGCTCAATCAGGCCCAGGGCGGTAAACCCGTTCACTGAAATGCGCGTACGGTCGCGCGCCAGGGCTTTGGTGAACTCGCTGAGGACGGCATCGCGGTGTTCCGCGTTGTCCATGTCAATGAAGTCGGCGATGATGATGCCGCCCAGATTGCGCAGACGCAACTGACGCGCCATGGACTGGGCTGCCTCCAGATTGGTTTTGAATATGGTGTCATCGAAGTTCCGGACGCCGACAAACCCCCCTGTATTGACGTCAATGGTTGTCATCGCCTCGGTTTGATCAATGATCAGATAGCCTCCCGATTTGAGATCCACGCGCCGTGCCAGCGCTTTCTCGATTTCTTCTTCAACGCCGAACAGATCGAAAACGGGGCGCGCGCCGCTGTAATGTTCCAGAACGGGAACGGCCTGGGGGCAGTAGTGGGTGGCAAAGTCCAGCAGCTTGTGAAAAGTTTCACGTGAGTCCACCAACACCCGGTCGGTATCCTCCATGACAAAATCACGAATGGCGCGCTGGGCAAGGTTCAGGTCCTGATACAGCAAGGCAGGCAGCGCCACCCGTTTGCAGGCTTCCAGGATGTCGGACCAAAGCTGTGTAAGGTACTCGAGGTCTTTCAGCAGTTCCCTGTCAGAGGTGGACTCGGCTACGGTACGGACGATGAACCCCCCCTGGGTGTCGGGAGGAATGATGCCCTGAAAACGTTCGCGCAACTGATTGCGTTCCTCTTCGTTTTCAATGCGCTGTGAGACGCCAACGTGGCTTTCCTGGGGCAGATAGACCAGGTAGCGTCCCGCAATTCCGATCTGGGTGGACAGGCGGGCGCCTTTGGTGCCGATGGG